>NZ_JASHAR010000012.1:0-64430 GCF_047465045.1 Streptococcus mitis | reverse complement strand
AAAAATTGGAGACAGTAGCCCAGTATGAAGGCCATCTCTTGGATAGTGCGGATAGCCTACTCGAAATTACTGAATTTTCTCTTGAGATGGAACGCCAAATGGAGAAGCTTTACGTTTATGCTCATATATAAAAATGACCAGGACACACGTGAAGCCAAGTATCAAGAGTACTATGCCAAGGCAATGACTCTTTACAGCCAGCTGGATCAAGCCTTTTCATTCTATGAGCCTGAATTTATGGAAATTGGTGAAAAGCAGTATGCTGACTTTTTAGAGGCTCAACCAAAATTGCAGGTTTATCAACACTATTTTGACAAGCTTTTGCAAGGCAAGGATCACGTTCTCTCACAACGTGAAGAAGAATTATTGGCTGGAGCTGGAGAAATCTTTGGTTCGGCGAGTGAAACCTTCGCTATCTTGGACAATGCGGATATTGTGTTCCCTTATGTCCTCGACGATGATGGTAAGGAAGTTCAGCTATCTCATGGGACTTACACACGTCTGATGGAGTCTAAAAATCGTGAGGTGCGCCGTGGTGCCTATCAAGCCCTTTATGCGACTTACGAACAATTCCAACAAACCTATGCCAAAACCTTGCAGACAAATGTTAAGGTGCAAAACTACCGTGCCAAGGTTCGTAACTACCAGAGTGCTCGTCATGCAGCCCTAGCAGCAAATTTTGTTCCAGAGAGTGTTTATGACAATCTAGTAGCAGCAGTTCGCAAGCACTTGCCACTCTTACATCGTTACCTTGAGCTTCGTTCAAAAATCTTGGGAATTTCAGACCTCAAGATGTACGATGTCTACACACCGCTTTCATCTGTTGAATACAGTTTCACCTACCAAGAAGCCTTGAAAAAGGCAGAAGAGGCCTTGGCAGTCTTGGGTGAGGATTACTTGAGCCGTGTTAAACGTGCCTTCAGCGAGCGTTGGATTGATGTTTACGAAAATCAAGGCAAGCGTTCAGGTGCCTATTCTGGTGGTTCTTACGATACCAATGCCTTTATGCTCCTTAACTGGCAGGACAATCTAGACAATCTCTTTACCCTTGTCCATGAAACAGGTCACAGTATGCACTCAAGCTATACTCGTGAAACGCAGCCTTATGTTTACGGAGATTATTCTATCTTCTTGGCTGAGATTGCTTCAACTACCAATGAAAATATCTTGACGGAGAAATTATTGGAAGAAGTGGAAGACGACGCAACGCGCTTTGCTATTCTCAATAACTTCCTAGACGGTTTCCGTGGAACAGTTTTCCGCCAAACTCAATTTGCTGAGTTTGAACACGCGATTCACCAAGCTGATCAAAATGGTGAAGTATTGACAAGCGATTTCTTAAATAAACTCTACGCAGACTTGAACCAAGAGTATTATGGTTTGAGTAAGGAAGACAATCCTGAAATCCAATACGAGTGGGCACGCATTCCACACTTCTACTATAACTACTATGTATACCAATATTCAACAGGTTTTGCAGCAGCTTCAGCCCTGGCTGAAAAGATTGTCCATGGTAGTCAAGAAGACCGTGACCGCTATATCGACTACCTCAAGGCAGGTAAATCTGACTATCCACTTAATGTCATGAGAAAAGCTGGTGTTGATATGGAGAAGGAAGATTATCTCAACGATGCCTTTGCAGTCTTTGAACGTCGTTTGAATGAGTTTGAAGTCCTTGTTGAAAAATTGGGATTGGCATAAGATGGTTGAATCGTATAGTAAGAATGCCAACCATAACATGCGTCGTCCTGTTGTCAAAGAAGAAATTGTGGACTTGATGCGCCAGCGTCAAAAGCAAGTCACAGGTTCCCTGAAAGAATTGGAAGATTTTGCTCGCAAGGAAAATATTCCTATTATTCCCCATGAAACGGTAGCTTATTTCCGTTTTCTCATGGAAACCATACAACCTAAAAACATTCTGGAAATAGGGACGGCTATCGGTTTTTCAGCCCTCTTGATGGCGGAACATGCGCCAAAGGCCAAGATTACAACCATTGACCGCAATCCAGAGATGATTGGATTTGCCAAGAAAAATTTCGCCCAGTTTGACAGTCGCAAGCAAATTACGCTCCTAGAAGGAGATGCGGTAGATGTCTTATCTACCTTGACAGAGTCCTATGATTTCGTCTTTATGGATTCAGCCAAGTCTAAATACATCGTCTTTCTGCCAGAAATCCTCAAACATTTGGAAGTCGGTGGTGTGGTTGTTTTGGATGATATTTTCCAAGGTGGTGATGTTGCTAAGGATATTATGGAAGTCCGTCGTGGTCAGCGAACTATTTACAGAGGACTTCAAAGACTATTTGATGCAACCTTAGACAATCCAGGACTCACCGCAACATTAGTACCTCTGGGGGACGGTATTCTCATGCTTCGTAAAAATGTAGCAGATGTTCAATTGCCTGACAGCGAATGATTTTCAGAAAAATTTAAGAAAATATAGTAAAATAGATAGGGTAACACTTATCTCAAAGGAGTAGACATGAAGAAAAAATTATTGGCAGGTGCCATTACACTATTATCAGTAGCAACTTTAGCAGCTTGTTCGAAAGGTTCAGAAGGAGCAGATCTTATCAGCATGAAAGGGGATGTCATCACAGAACATCAATTTTATGAGCAAGTGAAAAGCAATCCTTCAGCTCAACAAGTGTTGTTGAACTTGACTATCCAAAAAGTATTTGAGAAACAATACGGTTCAGAAGTAGATGACAAAGAAGTCAACGACACTATTGCCGAAGAAGAGAAACAATATGGTGAAAACTACCAACGTGTCTTGTCACAAGCAGGAATGACTCTTGAAACACGTAAAGCTCAAATTCGTACAAGTAAATTGGTTGAGTTGGCAGTTAAGAAAGCAGCAGAAGCTGAATTGACAGATGATGCTTACAAGAAGGCCTTTGACGAATACACTCCTGATGTGACTGCTCAAATTATCCGTTTGGACAATGAAGACAAAGCTAAAGAAATTCTTGAAAAAGCAAAAGCTAGTGATGCAGACTTTGCTCAATTAGCTAAAGATAATTCAACAGATGAGAAAACTAAAGCGAATGGTGGAGAAATCACTTTTGATTCTGCTTCAACAGAAGTACCAGAACAAGTTAAAAAAGCTGCTTTTGCTTTAGATGTAAACGGTGTTTCTGATGTGATTAGCGTTACTGGAACACAAGCCTACAGCAGTCAATATTACATTGTTAAACTGATTAAGAAAACAGAAAAATCATCTAATATTGACGATTACAAAGAAAAATTAAAAACTGTTATCTTAACTCAAAAACAAAACGACGCATCATTTGTTCAAAGTATTATCGGAAAAGAATTGCAAGCAGCCAATATCAAGGTTAAAGATCAAGCCTTCCAAAATATCTTCACTCAATACATCGGTGGTGGAGATTCAAGCTCAAGCAGTTCTTCAAAAGAATAAAACAGAAAAGAGCCAAGTGCTCTTTTTCTTATGAGAAAATCTTCTATCTTAAGGGTAAGAGTTTTTTTCTTTCGGAAAAAATGGTATAATAGCAATCAAAACTAGAAAATAAACGGAATTTGGGAATAATTTCTTTTGTTCTCATTAGATTGGTGATACTATGAAGATTAGTAAGAGGCACCTGTTAAACTATTCTATTCTAGTTCCTTACTTACTTTTATCTATTTTGGGTTTGATTGTAGTCTATTCTACAACCAGTGCCATTCTTATCGAAGAAGGTAAAAGTGCCCTCCAATTGGTTCGAAGTCAGGGAATGTTTTGGATATTTAGTTTAATATTGATTGCCTTGATATATAAGCTGAAACTGAATTTTTTAAGAAAAGAACGACTTTTATTTATTGTTATGTTTGTTGAGCTGATTCTCTTAGCTCTGGCTCGCTTAATTGGTACGCCAGTCAATGGAGCCTATGGTTGGATTTCAGTAGGACCTTTGACCATTCAGCCAGCGGAGTATTTGAAGATTATCATCGTCTGGTACTTGGCCCAACGTTTTTCAAAACAACAGGATGAAATTGGTATTTACGATTTTCAAGTTTTAACTCAAAATCAATGGATTCCTCGAGCTTTTAATGATTGGCGTTTTGTCCTCTTGGTAATGATAGGAAGTTTGGCTATTTTCCCAGATTTGGGGAATGCTACAATCCTAGCGCTGGTCGCCTTGATTATGTATACAGTTAGTGGGATTGCTCATCGTTGGTTTATAGTCTTTATCGGTGTATTGTTTGGAGTTTCAGCCCTATCCTTATCAGCTATTTCTATGATTGGGGTTGATAAGTTTTCAAAAGTTCCAGTATTTGGTTACGTTGCTAAGCGTTTCAGTGCCTACTTTAATCCCTTTGCTGATTTGGCAGGAGCAGGCCACCAACTTGCAAATTCCTACTTTGCCATGGTAAATGGTGGTTGGTTTGGTCTAGGATTAGGAAATTCAATCGAAAAACGTGGTTATTTACCAGAGGCTCATACAGACTTTGTATTTTCAATTGTCATTGAAGAGTTTGGATTTGTGGGAGCCAGCTTGATTTTAGCCCTTGTCTTTTTCCTGATTTTGCGGATTATCCTAGTCGGTATTCGTGCTAAGAATCCCTTTAATTCCATGATGGCGATTGGGGTTGGGGGGATGATGCTGGTACAGGTATTTGTTAATATTGGCGGAATTTCGGGCATTATTCCTTCGACAGGAGTAACCTTCCCCTTCCTATCACAAGGGGGGAACAGTCTCCTAGTCTTGTCTGTAGCCATCGCCTTTGTCTTAAATATTGATGCAAGTGAAAAACGTGCCCAATTATATGAGGAGTTAGAAGCTCACTCATCAAACTATATGTAGAGTTGATAGTGGAAAGGATGACCTATGTCTCTTCAAAAATTAGAAAACTATAGTAATAAAGCTGTCGTGCAAGAAGAAGTATTGATTTTAACAGAATTGTTAGAAGATATCACTAAAAATATGCTTGCCCCAGAGACTTTTGCAAAAATCATGGAGTTGAAAGAATTATCAACTCAAGAAGATTATCAGGGCTTGAACCAACTGGTTACTAGTCTGTCAAATGATGAAATGGCTTATATTTCACGCTATTTCTCTATCTTGCCTCTCTTGATTAATATTTCAGAAGATGTGGATTTGGCCTATGAAATCAACCACCAAAATAATATCGATCAAGATTATCTTGGGAAATTATCGGCAACGATCAAAATGGTTGCAGAAAAAGAAAATGCGGTTGAAATTCTAGAACACTTGAATGTTGTCCCTGTTTTGACTGCCCATCCAACACAAGTACAACGTAAGAGTATGCTGGATTTGACCAATCATATCCATACCCTTTTGCGTAAGTATCGTGATGTGAAATTAGGATTGATTAATAAGGAAAAATGGCATAATGATCTCCGTCGTTACATTGAGATTATCATGCAGACAGACATGATTCGTGAAAAGAAATTGAAAGTAACCAATGAAATCACGAATGTTATGGAATACTACAATAGTTCATTCCTGAAGGCAGTTCCTCATTTGACTGCTGAGTACAAGCGTCTGGCTAAAAAACATGGCTTGGAGTTAAAACATCCTAAACCAATTACCATGGGAATGTGGATTGGTGGAGACCGTGATGGGAATCCCTTTGTTACAGCAGATACCTTGAAACAATCTGCTATGACTCAGTGTGAAGTCATCATGAACTACTATGATGAAAAGATTTACCAACTTTATCGTGAATTCTCTCTCTCAACCAGTATTGTCAATGTGAGCAAGCAAGTCAGAGAAATGGCTCGTCAATCCAAGGATAACTCGATTTATCGTGAAAAAGAGCTTTACCGTCGTGCCTTGTTTGATATTCAATCAAAAATCCAAGCAACAAAAACCTATCTGATTGAGGATAAGGAAGTTGGGGCTCGCTATGAAACAGCTAATGATTTTTATAAGGATTTAATTACTATTCGTGATTCCCTTTTAGAAAATAAGGGCGAAGCACTGATTTCTGGTGATTTTGTTGAGTTAATTCAGGCAGTTGAAATTTTTGGTTTCTATTTGGCATCTATTGACATGCGTCAAGATTCTAGTGTTCATGAAGCCTGTGTAGCTGAACTCTTGAAATCAGCTGGTATTCATTCGCATTATAGTGAACTAGGTGAAGAAGAAAAATGCCAGCTTCTCTTGAAAGAATTGGAAGAAGATCCGCGTATTCTTTCTGCCACTCATGTTGAAAAATCAGAATTACTTGAAAAAGAATTAGCAATCTTTAAGGCAGCTCGTAAGTTGAAAGATAAGTTGGGAGATGATGTCATTCGTCAGACCATCATTTCACATGCAACCAGCGTATCAGACATGCTGGAATTGGCTATCTTGCTAAAAGAAGTAGGGTTAGTTGATAAAGAAAGAGCCCGTGTCCAAATCGTTCCTCTCTTTGAAACAATCGAGGACTTGGACCACTCAGAAGAAACTATGAGAGAATACCTTTCTCTTCCTCTTGCTAAGAAATGGATTGCTTCGCGTAATAACTACCAAGAAATCATGCTTGGTTATTCTGACAGTAATAAAGATGGTGGCTATTTATCATCATGTTGGACCCTCTACAAGGCTCAACAACAATTGACTGCTATTGGAGATGAATTTGGCGTTAAGGTTACCTTCTTCCACGGCCGTGGTGGTACTGTCGGTCGTGGTGGTGGACCAACCTATGAGGCCATCACCTCTCAACCGCTCAAGTCTATTAAGGATCGTATCCGCTTGACGGAGCAGGGTGAAGTAATTGGAAATAAATACGGTAATAAAGACGCAGCCTACTATAACCTTGAAATGCTAGTATCTGCAGCCATTAACCGTATGATTACTCAGAAGAAGAGCGATACAAATACTTCAAATCGTTATGAAGCTATTATGGACCAAGTGGTGGACCGTAGTTACGATATCTACCGTGATTTGGTCTTTGGCAATGACCATTTCTATGATTATTTCTTCGAGTCAAGTCCAATCAAGGCTATTTCAAGCTTTAACATTGGTTCTCGTCCAGCCGCTCGTAAGACTATTACTGAAATCGGTGGTTTGCGAGCTATTCCTTGGGTATTCTCATGGTCGCAAAGTCGCGTCATGTTCCCTGGCTGGTATGGGGTTGGTTCAAGCTTCAAGGAATTTATCGATAAAAATCCAGAGAATATCGCTATCTTACGAGACATGTACCAAAACTGGCCTTTCTTCCAATCGCTTCTTTCAAATGTCGACATGGTCTTGTCAAAATCAAATATGAACATTGCTTTTGAATATGCCAAACTGTGTGAGGATGAAGAAGTCAAAGCAATCTATGAGACTATTCTAAATGAATGGCAAGTTACCAAGGAAGTCATCTTAGCTATTGAAGGTTACGATGAACTCTTGGCTGAAAATCCATATCTAAAAGCAAGTTTGGATTACCGTATGCCTTACTTTAATATCCTCAACTATATCCAGTTGGAGTTGATTAAACGTCAACGCCGAGGAGAATTATCAAGCGATCAAGAAAAATTAATCCATACAACCATCAACGGAATTGCGACAGGATTGCGTAATTCAGGCTGATACCTTTCAAACTTCCTCTTTTCAATAGGGGAAGTTTTTGAATAGTTCAAAAAAATGCTAAAAGAGTCTTGACAAGTAGTTGAAAAATGATATAATTTAACCATTCAGAAAAGTAATCATATAAACTTTTTAGAGAGTCTGTGGTAGCTGAAAACAGATAAGTGATGATGATGAAAATTGGGCTGAATGTTATTTAGAATTTGAAATCATAAAAATTCGGTGAGCACACCTTACAGTGCATCTCGTTATTGCGAGACAGAGCGATAGGGAAATTCCCTATAATTGAGGTGGTACCGCGCATCGACGTCCTCACACAAGTTTTTTGTGTGAGGACTTTTTTGATGGAGGTTAGTATGGAAAGAAAACGATGGCGTCGCTTGTTTATACTCAATGAAAATCAAAGTACAAACTAGGAAGCTAGCCGCAGGCTGCTCAAAACACTGTTTTGAGGTTGCAGATAGAACTGACGAAATCAGTAACATCTATACGGCAAGGTGAAGCTGACGTGGTTTGAAGAGATTTTCGAAGAGTATTAGATAAGTGAAGTATTTTAAAGGAATTAAAAAGGAGAAATAGAATGAAAAATAAACGTTTAATTGGAATTATCGCTGCATTAGCAGTCTTAGTAGCAGGAAGCTTGATTTACTCTTCAATGAATAAACCAGAAGCTAAGAACGAAAAGAAAGTTGCCAAAGTTGGTGTCCTTCAGTTTGTGAGCCATCCATCTCTTGACTTGATTTATAAAGGGATTCAAGATGGACTGGCAGAAGAAGGCTATAAAGATGATCAGTTGAAAATTGACTTTATGAACTCAGAAGGTGACCAAAGTAAGGTTGCAACAATGAGTAAACAATTGGTTGCAAATGGCAATGACTTGGTTGTTGGTATTGCAACACCAGCTGCTCAAGGTTTGGCTAGTGCAACAAAAGATCTACCTGTTATCATGGCTGCTATTACAGACCCAATCGGTGCCAACTTGGTTAAAGATTTGAAAAAACCAGGTGGCAACATTACAGGGGTTTCTGACCACAACCCAGCTCAACAACAAGTTGAACTCATCAAGGCTTTGACACCAAATGTGAAAACAATCGGTGCTCTTTACTCAAGCAGTGAAGATAATTCAAAAACACAGGTCGAAGAATTTAAAGCTTATGCTGAAAAAGCAGGTTTGACAGTGGAAACATTTGCGGTTCCTTCAACAAATGAAATTGCTTCAACAGTTAACGTTATGACTAGCAAGGTTGATGCTATCTGGGTTCCAATTGATAACACTATTGCTTCAGCCTTCTCAACTGTTGTATCAAGCAACCAATCAGCTAAAAAACCAATCTACCCAAGTGCTACTGCCATGGTAGAAGCTGGTGGTTTGGCATCAGTTGTAGTTGACCAACATGACCTTGGTGTGGCAACAGGTAAAATGATTGCGCAAGTCTTGAAAGGTGCAAAACCAGCTGAAACTCCAGTCAATGTCTTTTCAACTGGTAAATCAGTTATCAATAAAAAATTGGCACAAGAACTAGGTATTACGATTCCTGAATCTGTTCTAAAAGAAGCAGGACAAGTGATTGAATAATCTGTAATGGAGGAGTTGGGGACATCTCCTCCAATTTTTTACAATAGAAATTATATAGAAAAGGTTAAGAAACAGATGATATTATCTATTATTTCTCAAGGATTTGTCTGGGCTATTTTAGGTCTGGGAATCTTTATGACATTTAGGATTTTGAACTTTCCAGATATGACGACAGAAGGTTCCTTCCCTCTTGGGGGAGCTGTTGCTGTCACTTTGATAACCAAAGGCGTGAACCCATTTTTAGCGACTCTTGTTGCTGTTGGAGCAGGTTGTTTGGCTGGAATGGCAGCAGGCCTTCTTTATACAAAAGGGAAGATCCCAACCTTGCTCTCAGGGATTTTGGTGATGACTTCCTGTCACTCTATCATGCTCTTAATTATGGGACGTGCGAATTTAGGCCTGCTTGGAACCAAGCAAATTCAGGATGTTTTGCCTTTTGATTCCGATTTGAATCAACTCTTGACAGGTCTCATCTTTGTGAGTATTGTTATTGCTCTCATGCTCTTTTTCTTGGATACCAAACTAGGACAAGCCTATATTGCTACAGGTGACAATCCTGATATGGCTAGAAGTTTCGGGATTCATACTGGTCGCATGGAGCTTATGGGCTTGGTCTTATCAAATGGTGTGATTGCCCTTGCAGGTGCTCTTATTGCCCAGCAAGAAGGGTATGCCGATGTATCTCGAGGAATTGGGGTTATCGTTGTAGGTCTTGCAAGTTTGATTATTGGGGAAGTTATTTTCAAGAGTTTGAGCTTAGCAGAGCGTCTAGTTACTATCGTTGTAGGTTCTATCGCTTATCAATTCTTAGTGTGGGCAGTTATTGCGCTTGGCTTTAATACAAGTTACCTTCGTTTGTACAGCGCCGTGATTTTAGCAGTCTGCCTCATGATTCCAACATTTAAGCAAACAATCTTGAAAGGAGCCAAATTAAGCAAATGACAGCAATTGTAGAATTAAAAAATGCAACCAAAGTCGTTAAAAATGGCTTTGATGAAGAAAAGATTATTTTAAATGATGTTTCCTTAGAAATTTTTGAACAGGACTTTATCACGATTTTAGGTGGAAATGGTGCTGGTAAATCGACCCTCTTTAACACTATTGCAGGAACCTTATCCTTAACCAGTGGAACCATCCGTATTTTAGGTGAAGATGTTACCAAATTTTCACCAGAGAAGCGAGCTAAGTATTTGTCTCGAGTTTTCCAAGATCCAAAGATGGGGACAGCTCCTCGTATGACAGTAGCTGAAAATCTTTTGATTGCCAAGTTTCGTGGTGAAAAGCGTGGATTGTTACCACGACGCTTGACTAGTTATAAGGATGAATTTCAGGCGACCATTGAAAAAGTAGGAAATGGTCTTGAGAAACACTTGAATACGCCAATTGAGTTCTTATCAGGTGGACAAAGACAAGCTTTGAGTCTCTTGATGGCAACTTTGAAGCGTCCTGAATTACTCTTGTTAGATGAGCATACTGCAGCCCTTGATCCAAAGACAAGTGTCGCACTCATGGAGTTGACAGATGAATTTGTTAAGAATGACCAGTTGACAGCCCTTATGATTACTCACCACATGGAAGATGCTCTTAAGTATGGCAATCGCTTAATTGTCATGAAAGAAGGACGGATTATCCAAGATTTGAACCAAGAAGATAAAGCAAAAATGAAAATCTCTGATTATTATCAACTCTTTGAATAAAGTAGGGAAAATGAGTGAAATGGTTTACTTTTTTTCTGAAATAAAGTATACTATATAAAGTAAACTATGATAACATGGAGGTATTGTGTATGGTTGACAAACAAGTCATTGAAGAAATCAAAAACAATGCCAACATTGTGGAAGTCATAGGAGATGTGATTTCTTTACAAAAGGCAGGACGGAACTATCTAGGGCTCTGTCCTTTTCATGGTGAAAAAACACCTTCTTTCAACGTTGTTGAGGATAAGCAGTTTTACCACTGTTTTGGTTGTGGTCGCTCTGGTGATGTCTTTAAATTCATCGAGGAGTACCAAGGGGTTCCCTTTATGGAGGCTGTCCAAATCTTAGGTCAGCGTGTTGGGATAGAGGTGGAAAAACCGCTTTATAGTGAGCAGAAGCCAGCCTCGCCTCACCAAGCTCTTTATGATATGCACGAAGATGCTGCCAAATTTTATCATGCTATTCTCATGACAACGACCATGGGGGAAGAGGCCAGAAATTACCTCTATCAGCGTGGTTTGACAGATGAAGTCCTCAAGCATTTTCGGATTGGTTTAGCACCTCCAGAACGAAACTATCTCTATCAACGTTTGTCTGGTCAGTATCGTGAAGAGGATTTCCTAGATTCAGGATTATTTTACCTCTCGGATGCCAATCAATTTGTAGACACCTTTCACAATCGGATTATGTTTCCCCTGACAAATGATCAAGGAAAGGTCATTGCCTTCTCAGGTCGTATCTGGCAGAAAACGGATTCACAAACTTCTAAGTATAAAAATAGCCGATCGACTGCAATTTTTAACAAAAGTTACGAATTATATCATATGGATAGGGCAAAAAAATCTTCTGGTAAAGCCGGTGAGATTTACCTCATGGAAGGGTTCATGGATGTCATTGCAGCCTATCGGGCTGGAATTGAAAATGCTGTAGCCTCTATGGGAACAGCTTTAAGTCGTGAGCATGTTGAGCATCTGAAAAGATTAACCAAGAAGTTGATTCTTGTTTACGATGGCGATAAGGCTGGGCAAGCTGCGACATTGAAAGCCTTAGATGAAATTGGCGATATGCCTGTGCAAATCGTTAGTATGCCTGATAGCTTGGATCCAGATGAGTATCTACAAAAAAATGGACCAGAAGACTTGGCCTATTTATTAACGAAAACTCGTATTAGTCCGATTGAGTTTTACATTCACCAGTACAAACCTGAAAATAGTGAAAATCTGCAGGCTCAGATTGAGTTTATTGAAAAAATAGCGCCCTTGATTGTTCAAGAAAAGTCCATCACTGCTCAAAACAGCTATATTCATATTTTAGCTGACAGTCTGGCGTCCTTTGATTATGCCCAGATTGAGCAGATTGTTAATGAGAGCCGTCAGGCACAAAGGCAGAATCGCATGGAAGGAATTTCCAGACCGACGCCAATCACCATGCCTGTCACCAAGCAGTTATCAGCTATTATGAGGGCAGAAGCCCATCTACTTTATCGAATGATGGAATCCCCCCTTATTTTGAACGATTACCGCTTGCGAGAAGACTTTGCATTTGACACACCTGAATTTCAGGTCTTATATGACTTGCTTGGCCAGTATGGAAATCTTCCTCCAGAAGTTCTAGCAGAGCAGACAGAGGAAGTTGAAAGAGCATGGTATCAAGTTTTAGCTCAGGATTTACCATCTGAGATGTCACCTCAGGAACTTAGTGAAGTAGAAATGACTCGAAACAAGGCTCTCTTGAATCAGGACAATATGAGAATCAAAAAGAAGGTGCAGGAAGCTAGCCATGTAGGAGATACCGACACAGCCCTAGAAGAATTGGAACGTTTAATTTCCCAAAAGAGAAGAATGGAGTAATAATGGCAACAAAACAAAAAGAAGTAACAACATTTGATGTACAAGTAGCAGAATTTATCCGTAATCATAAACAAAAAGGGACAGCAACTGATGATGAAATTAATGCAAGTCTGGTGATTCCTTTTACCTTGGATGCTGATGGGATTGAGGATCTCTTGCAACGAATTCAGGATGCAGGGATTTCTATCACAGATAACGAAGGAAATCCGAGTGCTCGTGTTCTTAGCACTGAAGAAGAACCAGAACTCAGCGATGAGGACTTGATTGGATCAACTTCGGCTAAGGTTAATGACCCTGTTCGTATGTACTTGAAAGAAATCGGGGTCGTACCTCTCTTGACCAATGAAGAGGAAAAAGAATTGGCGCTTGCTGTTGAAGCTGGTGATATCGAAGCCAAACAACGTCTTGCGGAAGCCAACCTTCGTTTAGTTGTTTCTATTGCTAAACGTTATGTCGGCCGTGGTATGCAGTTCCTTGACTTGATTCAAGAAGGAAATATGGGCTTGATGAAGGCGGTTGACAAGTTTGACTATTCTAAAGGATTCAAGTTTTCAACTTACGCAACTTGGTGGATTCGTCAGGCTATCACTCGTGCTATTGCGGATCAAGCTCGTACTATCCGTATCCCAGTCCACATGGTTGAAACGATTAACAAGCTTGTTCGTGAACAGCGGAATCTCCTTCAAGAATTGGGACAAGATCCAACACCAGAACAAATCGCTGAACGTATGGATATGACACCTGATAAGGTTCGTGAAATCTTGAAGATTGCCCAAGAACCGGTATCCCTTGAAACACCAATCGGTGAAGAGGATGATAGCCACCTTGGAGACTTTATCGAAGATGAAGTGATTGAAAATCCAGTGGACTATACAACTCGTATCGTCTTGCGTGAGCAGTTGGATGAGGTCTTGGATACTCTTACAGACCGTGAAGAAAATGTTTTGCGTCTACGTTTTGGGCTAGATGATGGAAAAATGCGTACCCTTGAAGATGTGGGTAAAGTCTTTAACGTAACCCGTGAGCGTATCCGTCAGATTGAAGCAAAGGCTTTGAGAAAACTACGCCAACCAAGTCGTAGCAAACCGCTTCGTGATTTTATTGAAGACTAAGAGTGAGGATGAATATGACTTATACAGAAGAGCAAATTGAAAACATCAAAACACGAATTTTATCAGCCTTGGAAGAAGTCATCGACCCTGAGTTGGGAATCGATATTGTCAATCTTGGTTTGATTTATGAGATTCGTTTTGACGGCGACACAGGACAAACAGAGATTGATATGACTTTAACAACCATGGGTTGTCCCCTAGCTGATCTTTTGACAGACCAGATTTATGATGCTATGACAGAGGTTCCAGAAGTAACGGATACTGAGGTCAAATTAGTTTGGTATCCAGCCTGGACTGTTGAAAAAATGAGTCGCTATGCACGCATTGCCCTAGGCATTAAGTAAACATATAAAAACATGTGAGAGATTATTGGAAAAGCGAGGAAATTTCCTCTTCTTTTCCTTTAGTCTCTCCTTTCTTTTGCTGATTTTATTCAAAGAAAATGATATAATAGTAGCTATGGAAAAAAAGAAATTACGCATCAATATGTTGAGTTCAAGTGAGAAAGTAGCAGGACAAGGAGTTTCAGGTGCCTACCGTGAATTAGTTCGTCTTCTTCACCGTGATGCCAAGGACCAATTGATTGTTACAGAAAATCTTCCAATCGAGGCAGATGTGACTCACTTTCATACAATTGATTTCCCCTATTATTTATCAACATTCCAAAAGAAACGCTCAGGAAGGAAAATTGGCTATGTACATTTCTTGCCTGATACACTTGAGGGGAGTTTGAAAATTCCATTTTTCTTAAAGGGAATTGTGAAACGCTATGTATTTTCTTTTTACAACCGGATGGAGCACTTGGTTGTGGTCAATCCTATGTTTATCGAGGATTTGGTGGCAGCTGGTATTCCACGTGAAAAAGTGACCTATATCCCTAACTTTGTCAACAAGGAAAAATGGCATCCTCTTCCACAGGAAGAGGTAGCGAAACTGCGTACAGAGCTAGGTCTTAGTGACAATCAGTTTATCGTAGTAGGTGCTGGTCAAGTTCAGAAACGCAAAGGGATTGATGATTTTATCCGTCTGGCTGAGGAATTGCCGCAAATTACCTTTATCTGGGCTGGTGGTTTCTCTTTTGGTGGCATGACAGATGGTTATGAACGTTACAAGAAAGTCATGGAGAATCCCCCTAAAAATTTGATTTTTCCAGGAATTGTCTCACCAGAGCGAATGCGCGAGTTGTATGCCCTAGCGGATCTTTTCTTGCTTCCTAGTTACAATGAGCTCTTTCCGATGACGATTTTAGAGGCTGCCAGTTGTGAAGCTCCTATTATATTGCGTAATTTGGATCTTTATAAGGTGATTTTAGAGGGGAATTATCGGGCGACAGCAGACAGAGAAGAGATGAAAGAAGCTATTCTGGAATATCAAGCGAATCCTGCTGCTTTAAAAGATTTGAAAGAAAAAGCTAAGAATATTTCCAGAGAATATTCAGAAGAGCATCTGTTACAAATCTGGTTAGACTTTTATGAGAAACAAGCCGCTTTAGGGAGAAAGTAAAAAGTGAGGTAATCTATGCGAATTGGTTTATTTACAGATACCTATTTTCCTCAGGTTTCAGGTGTTGCGACCAGTATTCGAACCTTGAAAACAGAACTTGAAAAGCAGGGGCACGCTGTTTTTATCTTTACGACGACAGATAAGGATGTCAATCGTTATGAAGATTGGCAAATTATCCGCATTCCAAGTGTTCCCTTCTTTGCTTTTAAGGATCGTCGCTTTGCCTATCGAGGATTCAGCAAAGCGCTTGAAATTGCTAAACAATATCAACTGGATATTATCCATACTCAGACAGAATTTTCTCTTGGCCTGTTGGGGATTTGGATTGCGCGTGAATTGAAGATTCCAGTCATCCATACCTATCACACCCAATACGAAGACTATGTACATTATATTGCCAAGGGGATGTTGATTCGTCCTAGTATGGTCAAGTATTTGGTTAGAGGTTTTTTACATGATGTAGATGGAGTCATTTGTCCTAGTGAGATTGTCCGTGACTTGCTATCTGACTATAAGGTCAAGGTCGAAAAACGTGTCATTCCTACTGGGATTGAATTAGCCAAGTTTGAACGTCCAGAAATCAAGCAAGAAAATCTGAAAGAACTACGTAGTAAACTAGGGATTCAAGCTGATGAACAGATGTTACTTAGTCTTTCGAGAATTTCCTATGAAAAAAATATTCAAGCAGTATTAGTAGCTTTTGCAGATGTTCTGAAAGAAGAAGACAAGGTTAAACTGGTAGTTGCTGGGGATGGCCCTTATCTGGATAACCTCAAAGAGCAAGCCCAGAAACTAGAGATTCAAGACTCCGTCATCTTTACAGGCATGATTGCTCCTAGTGAGACAGCTCTTTACTATAAGGCGGCGGATTTCTTTATCTCGGCATCGACAAGTGAAACGCAAGGTTTGACATACTTGGAAAGCTTAGCCAGTGGAACACCTGTCATTGCTCACGGAAATCCTTATCTGGACAATCTTATCAGTGATAAAATGTTTGGAACCTTGTATTACGGTGAACATGATTTGGCTGGAGCTATTCTGGAGGCCCTGATTGCAACGCCAGATATGGATGAGTATACCTTATCAGAGAAATTGTACGAGATTTCAGCTGAGAACTTTGGAAAACGAGTGCATGAGTTTTATTTGGATGCCATTATTTCAAATAACTTCCAGAAAGATTTAGCAAAAGATGATACGGTCAGCCAGCGTATCTTTAAGACAGTTTTGTATTTACCGCAACAGGTGGTTGCTGTGCCTGTAAAAGGCTCTAGACGAATGCTGAGGGCTTCAAAAACACAGTTAATCAGCATCAGAGATTATTGGAAAGACAGTGAAGAATAGAAAGAGGAATAGCTATGAAAAAACAATTGATGAGAAGTGGTAGTGATCAAAAAATTGCTGGAGTATGTGCTGGGGTCGCAAATTATTTTGATATTGATCCGACTATTGTTCGTGTAATATGGGGTGTTCTTGCATTTTGTTATGGGGCAGGAATTGTAGCTTATATCATTTTATGGATTATTGCGCCAGTAGCAACTGACTATTGAAAACTAGCTCAATTCATGCTAAGATAATAGAAAATAGAATGTAACGAAGGAGATAAAAATGGCATTTGGAGATAATGGAAATCGTAAAAAAACTATGTTTGAGAAAATAACCTTGTTTATCGTGATTATCATGCTAGTAGCAAGTTTATTGGGAATTTTTGCAACTGCAATTGGTGCCCTCAGTAATCTATAAAATAGATACAAGAAAATTTAGTGACTGGGATTTCCCAGCCCTTTTTTAAAGTGAGAAGAAAAAATGAGTATGTTTTTAGATACAGCCAAGATTAAGGTCAAGGCTGGTAATGGTGGCGATGGTATGGTTGCCTTTCGCCGTGAAAAATATGTCCCTAATGGGGGTCCTTGGGGTGGTGACGGTGGTCGTGGAGGAAATGTGGTCTTCGTTGTAGACGAAGGTTTGCGTACCTTGATGGATTTCCGCTACAATCGTCATTTCAAGGCTGATTCTGGTGAAAAAGGGATGACCAAAGGGATGCATGGTCGTGGTGCTGATGACCTTAGAGTTCGAGTGCCACAAGGTACGACTGTTCGTGATGCAGAGACTGGCAAGGTCTTGACAGATTTGATTGAACATGGGCAAGAATTTATCGTTGCTCACGGAGGTCGCGGTGGACGTGGAAATATCCGCTTTGCGACACCAAAAAATCCTGCACCTGAAATCTCTGAAAATGGAGAACCAGGTCAGGAACGTGAGTTACAATTGGAACTAAAAATCTTGGCAGATGTTGGTTTAGTAGGTTTCCCATCTGTAGGGAAATCAACTCTTTTAAGTGTTATTACATCTGCTAAACCAAAAATCGGTGCCTACCACTTTACGACCATTGTACCAAATCTAGGTATGGTTCGCACCCAATCAGGTGAATCCTTTGCAGTAGCCGATCTGCCAGGTTTGATTGAAGGGGCTAGTCAAGGTGTCGGTCTGGGAACCCAGTTCCTCCGTCATATCGAACGTACACGTGTCATCCTCCATATCATTGATATGTCAGCTAGCGAAGGCCGTGATCCATATGAGGATTATCTTGCCATCAATAAAGAGCTGGAGTCATACAATCTTCGTCTCATGGAGCGTCCACAGATTATTGTAGCCAATAAGATGGATATGCCTGAGAGTCAGGAAAATCTTGAAGAATTCAAGAAAAAATTAGCTGAAAATTATGATGAATTTGAAGAGTTACCAGCTATCTTCCCAATTTCTGGTTTGACCAAGCAAGGTCTGGCAACGCTCTTGGATGCTACAGCTGAATTGCTAGACAAGACACCAGAATTCTTGCTCTACGACGAGTCAGATATGGAAGAAGAAGTTTACTATGGATTTGACGAGGAAGAAAAAGCCTTTGAAATTAGTCGTGATGACGATGCGACATGGGTGCTTTCTGGTGAAAAACTCATGAAACTCTTTAATATGACCAACTTTGATCGTGACGAATCGGTCATGAAATTTGCTCGCCAGCTACGGGGCATGGGGGTTGATGAAGCCCTTCGTGAGCGTGGAGCTAAAGATGGTGATTTGGTCCGCATTGGTAAGTTTGAGTTTGAATTTGTAGACTAGGAGACTGATATGGGAGATAAACCGATATCTTTCCGAGATGCGGATGGCAACTTTGTTTCCGCCGCAGACGTTTGGAATGAAAAGAAATTGGAAGAACTGTTTAATCGTCTCAATCCAAATCGTGCCCTGAGATTAGCACGAACTAAAAAAGAGAATCCATCTCAGTAAAGAATATAACAAAATTCCGTGCCACATCAGACACGGAATTTTCTTATTCTTCAAAGAAAAATGGTGGAGCGAATTTTTTCAATTCTTCAAAGCATTTTTGAGCAGCTTCTGCATCTTCACAGATGACGAGACAGACATCATCTCCACAGAGAGTAGCGATAGCGTCAGGGAAGCTCAAAGCATCAATGATAGAACCAAAGGATTGAGCAAGTCCAGGAAGGGTTTTTAGTAGGACTTGATGTTGAACTGGGCGCATCAAGACAAGAGCATCCTCCATATAAATTTCGAGACGTTTTTCCCATTTTGAGATAGAACCTGTATTGAGCACGTAGTAAGAGTTGTCTTCTTCTCGTACTTTTGAAAGGTTCATACTTTTAATATCTCTCGAAAGTGTAGCTTGTGTAACTTGAATGTCGTTATCAGCAAGAAGAGCTTGTAGCTCAGCTTGAGTATGAATCTTGTTTTTCGTTATAAGAGCTCGTATGAGTTGGTGTCGGTGTTCAGATTTGTTCATAAATTGTTACTCCTTGTACAAGGTACAGAAAGCGTGGACTGAACGAGAATGTCAGTCGGGTGGTAAGCGGTATTGTCACGTATGATGATTTCAAAGTCAGTAGTATAAAGAACTATACGGAGAAAATCTCCTTCCTTTAACTTGTCACTAGTTGAATGTAGATGAATAGGCTTTATATCTGTTGTGTTCTTTACTAACAGTAAATCATTCAATTTGGGTAGCCTTTTGTCACGACTTCTTGTGAATTTACGATTAATGTCAATTCACAGAGATTTTCCAACATGTGGTGTGGTAGCGAGTATTATTAATGAGTACACATGTTGGTTTTTGGGGTTAGTATCTTTTGTACAAGCTCCCGTTATGGGATTATCATAAGCCCTTCTTTGAGAGTGGATTTGATACCAAGTTTATGTTTGTTTCAACTGTTTAAGTGGAAATCTTCCATATTGAAAGTCTAGTATTCTACCTTTTGACAAGGTAGAATAAGACTAGACTGTTCAAGATCAACAGTTAGGTGGTAAGAGGTGTTGTCACGTATGGTGATTTCAAAGTCAGTAGTATAGAGTACTAAACGAAGAGTATCTCCTTCTTTTAGCTTGTAAATAGTCGGTTGCAGTTCAAACTGGATATCCATCCATTCATCTGCAGTAATATTCTCTACTAACAGTAAATCATTTCTATTTTGTAAATTGAGGTAGCCTTTTGTCACGACGCGTTGTGCATTTTCACGAAAAGGCAATTCGTTAAGATTTTCCAACATGTAGTAGCGACCGTTGTCAATGGTTCTAGTACTTAAAACAGCTGGATAAGGCTGTAGGTATTTCTTTTGACCATGTTCCAGTAGTTGGGCAGATAAAAGACCCTTGTTTGTGCTGGATTTGATACGAAGATTGAGTTGGGCACGACCGTTCAAGTGAAGATCTTTGGTTACAGGAAGGTCAATAGTAATTTGCTTGGCTTTCCCTTGATAGAGTTCTGTATTGAAGGTCTGATATGTCTTACTATAACGCTCAAAATCTTTATCTGAGTACTGGTTTTGAATAATCTGTTCTTCTTGACCAAGTGAGAAGGTTTCAAAGTTTTCTGGCCCACCGAAGTTATCAAGTGATAACCAAGTCTGAGGAGCTGTATTGTCCTGCCATATAACAGTAGGAAGTTGGAAATCTGTATCTTGTCCCAGTAGTTTCTTAGTCAATAAGGCATTCATGGACTCACGGAAGTCAATGGACTGCCAGTTGTTCATATACACATGTGCGCCATTATGGAAAAAGAGATGCTTGTTGATATTACTAGGCAGGGCATGAAACATCTGGTAAACATGGAGTGGTTTGACATTCCAATCCTGAGAACCGTGGGTAAAGATAACCTCTGCCTTCACTTTATCAGCATTGAGCAGATAGTTGCGGTCATGCCAAAATTGATTGTAGTCACCAGACTTGCGATCCAGTTGCTCTTTTACTTTTTCTAAGTCAGCTTGATGAGCTTCATTGCCACGGATATAGTCGCCAGCCAAGAGATTACGAGAATAGGTTAACTCAGCAAGAGAGTCAAAGTCCTCACCAGGATAACCACCTGGGCTAGTCACCAGACCGTTTTCACGATAGTAGTTGTACCATGATGAAATGCCTGCCTCGGCAATGATAACCTCTAAACCATCGACGCCTGTAGTGGCAAGGCCGTTTGACATGGTACCTAGATAAGAAAGTCCAGTTGTGGCAACTTTTCCGTTTGACCAGTCAGCCTTGACTTGACGCTGGCGCGTGTGATCAGTAAAGGCACGGCAACGGCCATTAAGCCAATCGATGACATTTTTATAAGCCTCAATTTGCTGGTAGTCTCCATTAGTCATGAAACCTGTAGAGTCTTTGGTACCAACACCTGAAACATAGAGATTAGCAAAACCTCGTGGAAGGAAGTAGTCGTTGAGTGTATAGCTGGAGTTGATGTGACTTAGCTTTTCCTCAGCTTCTGACACAAGCTCAGCTTGGCCTTGAGGTTGGATGAGATTTAGTTGAGGTTCTTCTAGCTCAATCTTGTGAGCAGTTTTGACCTCAAGCTCGCCCTCCATCTTGTAGAGAGCCTTATCGCTTGCCTTGTCATTGGTTCCCTGATGATAAGGACTGGCCGTCATGATAGCAGGGATTTGTCCCTCATAACGAGGACGAATAATGCTAACCTTGACTAGATCTGGAAGCCCTTTTTGGTCAGTATCGACACGAGACTCAACGTAAACGACTTCTCGAATCACATCATGGCTAGAAAAAGTAGCCAAACTCTTGCCATTAAAGTAGTGGTAGTCATTATCCTCAGGAATAAGACCGTCACTGACAAGTTGGTCGATAAGAGTATTTCCCTTTTTGGTGCGAGTATTGAGTAACTGATAGAAATTTTCAATCAAGTCACCATATACAATGGGAAATCCGGTCTCTTTACGAAAAACTTCACTATCTTCAAAATCAACCAAATAAGAAAAACCTAGAAGTTGAAAGGCTATAGTATAGAAAATATCTGCAGTCAACTCTCTGTCTGACTGACAAAAAGTCAGTAAGTCAGTTTCTTTGTCAACTGCTAAACTGGATAGTGGATAGGTGCTATCTTTATAATTAAAAAAGAAACGAATAAGAAACGCTTCAAGCATTTTTTTATTTGTAATGTTGACTGGTAAATCAAATCCATATTTTTGTAATTCAAAGATAATTGTATCCCTAGGTAGCGCTAAATAGCTAAATTGATTAAAACGCATAAAACCTCCTTTTATTGAAATTTATTAAGGTTATTATATCAAAAAATAGAGAGAAAAGAAACTATAAAAATCAAAAGAAATGAGCATAAAGAAAAAATAGTATTTATGAAATAAACATGTAAAATGATAAGCTTAAATACAAAAATATTAGCTATGCTGTTGAAAATCGGGCAAGGATCGTCTAGTCAACTATGATTTGAGCTATTAGACATTAAAGCATCAGCAGTAATACTAATAGAAATTTAAAGAAAATGGTATAATATAGTGAGAACAATAGAGGAGAAGTGTAAATTGATCGCACAACTAGATACAAAAACAGTCTATAGTTTTATGGAGAGTGTCATTTCAATCACCAAGTATGTGAGAGCAGCTAAAGAATTCGGCTACACTCATCTGGCTATAATGGATATTGATAATCTTTATGGTGCTTTTGACTTTCTAGAGGTTACAAAAAAATACGGCATTCATCCTTTATTAGGGCTTGAAATGAATGTGCTAGTGGATTCTAAGGAAGTGAATCTGCGCTTTTTAGCCCTATCTAGTGTGGGCTATCAGCAGTTGATGAAACTTTCAACAGCCAAGATGCAGGGGGAGAAAACTTGGTCAATTCTGTCTCAGTATCTAGAGGCTATTGCGGTAATTGTGCCCTATTTTGATGGACTGGAGTCGTTAGAACTAGGCTGTGATTATTATATAGGGGTTTACCCAGAAACACTGGCAAGCGAATTTTATCGTCCTATTTTGCCCCTTTATCGGGTTAATGCCTTTGAAAGCAGGGATAGAGAAGTACTGCAAGTCTTAACAGCGATTAAAGAAAATCTACCACTTAGAGAAGTTCCCCTGCGCTCACGACAAGATGTCTTTATATCAGCAAGTTCTTTAGAAAAACTATTCCAAGAACGCTTTCCTCAAGCCTTGGACAATTTAGAAAAACTTATTTCAGGTATTTCGTATGACTTGGATACTAGTCTGAAATTGCCTCGTTTTAATCCAGCTAGACCAGCCGTAGAAGAGTTGAGAGAACGTGCTGAACTGGGTCTTGCTCAGAAGGGGTTGTCTAGTAAAGAATATCAAGACCGTCTAGACCAAGAATTGGCTGTTATTCATGATATGGGCTTTGATGATTATTTCTTGGTTGTTTGGGATTTGTTGCGTTTTGGACGTTCGAATGGCTACTACATGGGAATGGGACGGGGTTCTGCAGTAGGTAGCTTGGTTTCTTATGCCTTAGACATCACAGGGATTGACCCAGTCGAGAAAAACCTGATTTTTGAACGTTTCCTCAATCATGAACGCTATACCATGCCTGATATTGATATCGATATTCCTGATATTTATCGTCCAGATTTTATCAGATATGTTGGCAATAAATATGGTAGTAAACATGCGGCTCAAATCGTTACTTTTTCAACCTTTGGAGCCAAGCAAGCTCTACGAGATGTTTTGAAACGCTTTGGTGTTCCTGAGTATGAATTATCAGCAATTACTAAGAAAATCAGTTTTCGTGACAATCTCAAGTCAGCCTATGAGGGCAATCTCCAGTTTCGTCAGCAAATCAATAGTAAGTTAGAATACCAAAAAGCCTTTGAAATTGCCTGCAAGATTGAGGGCTATCCAAGACAAACCTCTGTCCATGCGGCTGGTGTTGTAATCAGTGACCAAGATTTGACTGACTACATTCCTCTAAAGCATGGTGATGAAATTCCACTGACTCAGTATGATGCTCATGGTGTTGAATCTAGTGGACTTTTAAAGATGGATTTTCTGGGGCTACGAAATTTGACCTTTGTCCAGAAAATGCAAGAGTTGCTTGCTGAAACAGAAGACATTCACTTGAAAATAGAAGAAATCGATTTGGAAGACAAAGAAACGCTGGCTTTATTTGCTTCTGGTAATACTAAAGGGATCTTTCAATTTGAGCAACCTGGCGCTATTCGCCTGCTTAAACGTGTTCAACCAGTCTGCTTTGAAGATGTCGTAGCGACTACTTCCCTAAATCGACCAGGTGCTAGTGATTACATCAATAATTTTGTGGCAAGAAAACATGGACAGGAAGAAGTGACTGTGTTGGATCCAGTGCTGGAGGATATTTTGGCTCCAACCTATGGCATTATGCTCTATCAGGAGCAGGTTATGCAGGTAGCTCAGCGTTTTGCTGGATTTAGTCTTGGGAAAGCCGATATTTTGCGCCGAGCTATGGGGAAAAAGGATGCCTCTGCCATGCATGAGATGAGGGATTCCTTTATTCAGGGGGCATTAAAAGCAGGTCATACTGCGGAAAAGGCAGAGCAGGTCTTTGATGTCATGGAGAAGTTTGCAGGTTATGGTTTTAACAGGTCACACGCCTATGCCTACTCAGCCTTGGCTTTTCAGTTGGCCTATTTCAAAACACATTATCCAGCTATTTTTTATCAAGTCATGTTGAATTCTGCCAATAGTGATTACCTAACTGATGCACTTGAAGCAGGATTTGAAGTAGCCCCTCTGTCAATCAACACCATTCCCTATCACGATAAAATTGCCAACAAATCCATCTATCTAGGTCTGAAATCGATTAAGGGAGTCAGCAAGGATTTGGCGCTTTGGATTATTGAACATCGACCCTATTCTAACATTGAAGATTTTTTAGCTAAACTACCTGAGAATTATCTGAAACTTCCTCTGCTAGAACCTTTGGTAAAAGTTGGTCTTTTCGATTCATTTGAAAAAAATCGTAAAAAAGTATTCAATAATTTAGCTAATCTATTTGAATTTGTGAAAGAGTTAGGAAGCTTGTTTGGTGATACAATTTACAGCTGGCAGGAATCGGAAGATTGGACCGAGCAAGAAAAATTCTATATGGAACAAGAGCTTCTAGGAGTAGGAGTTAGCAAACATCCACTACAAGCTATTGCAAGTAAGGCTATTTATCCGATTACTCCAATTGGGAATTTGTCAGAAAATAGCTATGCTATTATCTTGGTTGAAGTTCAGAAGATAAAAGTAATTCGTACCAAAAAGGGTGAAAATATGGCTTTCTTACAGGTGGATGACAGTAAGAAAAAATTAGATGTTACCCTTTTTTCAGATTTATATAGACAGGTTGGACAAGAAGTGAGAGAGGGAGCTTTCTACTATATCAAAGGGAAAGTCCAATCACGTGATGGCCGTCTGCAAATGATTGCACAAGAAATAAGAGAAGCAGTGGCTGAACGCTTTTGGATTCAGGTAAAAAATCATGAATCGGATCAAGAAATTTCACGTATTTTAGACCAATATAAAGGCCCAATCCCAGTTATCATCAGGTATGAAGAGGAACAGAAAACCATTGTTTCTCCTAACCATTTTGTAGCTAAATCTGATGAATTAGAAGTGAAATTGGATGAAATCGTTATGAAAACGATTTATCGCTAAAATTACGGAAAATAGAAGAATTTTCAACGTAAATGTGGTATAATCAGTAAGAATGTTAAAAGAAAAAGGAGCATAACCAAATGAAACGTATTGCTGTTTTGACTAGTGGTGGAGACGCCCCTGGTATGAATGCTGCCATCCGTGCAGTTGTTCGTCAAGCAATTTCAGAAGGAATGGAAGTATTTGGTATCTATGATGGATATGCTGGTATGGTTGCCGGTGAAATTCATCCCCTAGATGCAGCTTCAGTAGGAGACATCATTTCTCGTGGTGGTACTTTCCTTCACTCAGCTCGCTACCCAGAGTTCGCTCAACTTGAAGGGCAACTTAAAGGGATTGAGCAATTGAAAAAACACGGGATTGAAGGTGTAGTTGTTATCGGTGGTGACGGATCTTACCACGGTGCTATGCGTTTAACTGAACATGGCTTCCCAGCTATCGGTCTTCCAGGTACAATCGATAACGATATCGTTGGTACTGATTTTACAATCGGTTTTGATACAGCGGTTACGACTGCTATGGACGCTATCGATAAGATTCGTGATACATCATCAAGTCACCGTCGTACTTTTGTTATCGAAGTTATGGGACGTAACGCTGGTGATATCGCTCTTTGGGCTGGTATTGCAACTGGTGCTGATGAAATCATCATTCCTGAAGAAGGATTCAAGATGGAAGATATCGTAGCAAGCATCAAAGCTGGTTATGAGTGTGGTAAAAAACACAACATCATCGTCTTGGCAGAAGGTGTGATGTCAGCGGCTGAATTTGGTCAAAAACTAAAAGAAGCTGGAGATACAAGCGACCTTCGTGTAACAGAACTTGGACATATTCAACGTGGTGGTTCTCCAACTGCGCGTGACCGTGTTTTGGCATCACGTATGGGTGCTCATGCTGTTAAACTTCTTAAAGAAGGTATCGGTGGTGTTGCGGTTGGTATCCGTAACGAGAAAATGGTTGAAAACCCAATTCTTGGAACTGCAGAAGAAGGAGCATTGTTTAGCTTGACTGCAGATGGCAAGATTGTGGTTAACAATCCACATAAGGCTGACCTTGAGCTATCTAGCTTGAATAAGAGCTTGTCATAATTTATAATTTAGTTAATAAGACCAAAAAGGTCATATATATAAAGGAGTCACAAAAATCATGAACAAACGTGTAAAAATCGTTGCAACTTTGGGACCTGCGGTAGAAATCCGTGGTGGTAAAAAATTCGGTGATGACGGATACTGGGGTGAAAAACTTGATGTTGAAGCTTCAGCTAAAAACATTGCTAAATTGATTGAAGCTGGTGCTAACACATTCCGTTTCAACTTCTCACACGGTGACCACCAAGAGCAAGGTGACCGTATGGCAACTGTTAAGCTTGCTGAAAAACTTGCAGGTAAAAAAGTTGGTTTCCTTCTTGATACAAAAGGACCAGAAATCCGTACTGAATTGTTTGAAGGAGATGCAAAAGAGTACTCTTACACAACTGGTGAAAAAATCCGTGTTGCTACTAAACAAGGAATCAAATCAACTCGTGATGTGATCGCATTGAACGTTGCTGGTGCTCTTGATATCTATGATGATGTTGAAGTTGGTCGTCAAGTTTTAGTTGACGATGGTAAACTTGGTCTTCGTGTGGTTGCTAAAGACGATGCAACTCGTGAATTTGAAGTTGAAGTTGAAAACGATGGTGTAATTGCTAAACAAAAAGGTGTTAACATCCCTAACACTAAAATTCCTTTCCCAGCTCTTGCTGAACGCGATAACGATGACATCCGCTTCGGTCTTGAACAAGGTATCAACTTCATCGCGATTTCATTTGTGCGTACTGCTAAAGACGTTAACGAAGTTCGTGCAATCTGTAAAGAAACTGGAAACGGACACGTTCAATTGTTCGCTAAAATCGAAAACCAACAAGGTATCGACAACTTGGATGAAATCATCGAAGCTGCTGATGGTATCATGATCGCTCGTGGTGACATGGGTATCGAAGTACCATTCGAAATGGTTCCAGTTTACCAAAAAATGATCATCAAGAAAGTCAATGCTGCTGGTAAAGTTGTTATCACTGCAACAAACATGCTTGAAACAATGACTGAAAAACCACGTGCAACTCGTTCAGAAGTATCAGACGTATTTAACGCTGTTATCGACGGAACTGACGCAACAATGCTTTCAGGTGAGTCTGCAAACGGTAAATACCCACTTGAGTCAGTAACTACAATGGCTACAATTGACAAGAACGCTCAAACTCTTCTTAACGAATACGGACGTTTGAACTCAGATTCATT
Organism: Streptococcus mitis; assembly: GCF_047465045.1. Taxonomy (GTDB): domain Bacteria; phylum Bacillota; class Bacilli; order Lactobacillales; family Streptococcaceae; genus Streptococcus; species Streptococcus mitis_DT. Next base: position 36,958 of record NZ_JASHAR010000012.1, on the reverse strand, counting down.
CGAACGTAACTCTAAGACAGAAGTAATGGCTTCAGCTGTTAAAGATGCTACTAACTCAATGGACATTAAATTGGTTGTAACTCTTACTAAGACTGGACATACTGCACGTTTGATCTCTAAATACCGTCCAAATGCTGATATCTTGGCATTGACATTTGACGAATTGACAGAACGTGGATTGATGTTGAACTGGGGTGTTATCCCAATGTTGACAGATGCTCCATCATCAACTGACGATATGTTCGAAATCGCTGAACGTAAAGCAGTTGAAGCAGGTCTTGTACAATCTGGTGACGATATCGTTATCGTAGCTGGTGTACCACTTGGAGAAGCTGTTCGTACAAACACAATGCGTATCCGTACAGTACGCTAATTAAAATAAGAAAAAGCCTATCATATCAAGCTTTCTAGCCTGTATGATGGGCTTTTTCTGTATCAGGGGGCAAATAGGGTGCATAACGTTGTAAGAAACTCAGTTACCAATAAACACGATTCAGCTAATATAATTGAAAATGATGGAAAAAAGGGTGAATTTATGATATACTTTAACGTAGGACCTTTTTAGAAATTTTGAAAGAGTATTAAAAATTTAAAATGAGAAAAATTGTTATCAATGGTGGCTTGCCCCTGCAAGGTGAGATTACCATTAGTGGCGCAAAAAATAGTGTAGTAGCTTTGATTCCAGCTATTATTTTGGCAGATGATGTTGTGACTTTGGATTGTGTACCAGATATTTCCGATGTTGCTAGTCTTGTCGAAATTATGGAGTTAATGGGGGCTACTGTTAAGCGTTATGACGATGTCTTGGAGATTGATCCAAGAGGTGTTCAAAATATTCCAATGCCTTATGGGAAAATCAATAGTCTTCGTGCATCTTATTATTTTTATGGAAGTCTTTTAGGTCGCTTTGCTGAAGCTACTGTTGGTTTACCTGGTGGATGTGATTTGGGACCTCGCCCTATTGACCTACACCTTAAGGCTTTTGAAGCTATGGGTGCCACTGTTAGCTACGAGGGAGATAACATGAAGTTATCTGCTAAAGATGTGGGACTTCATGGTGCAAGTATTTACATGGATACGGTTAGTGTCGGTGCGACGATTAATACGATGATTGCTGCGGTTAAAGCAAATGGGCGTACTATTATTGAAAATGCAGCCCGTGAGCCTGAGATTATTGATGTTGCCACTCTCTTGAATAATATGGGTGCCCATATCCGTGGGGCAGGAACTAATATTATCACTATTGATGGTGTTGAAAGATTACACGGAACTCGCCACCAGGTGATTCCAGACCGTATTGAAGCAGGAACATATATTTCCTTAGCTGCTGCAGTTGGTAAGGGAATTCGTATTAATAATGTTCTTTATGAACACTTAGAAGGATTCATCGCTAAGTTGGAAGAAATGGGAGTGAGAATGACTGTATCTGAAGACAGTATTTTTGTCGAAGAACAGTCTAATTTGAAAGCAATCAATATTAAGACAGCTCCTTACCCAGGCTTTGCTACTGACTTACAACAACCAATTACTCCTCTCTTGTTAACAGCAGAGGGTCGTGGTACCATTATTGATACCATTTATGAAAAACGTGTAAACCATGTTTTTGAACTAGCAAAGATGGACGCGGATATTACGACTACAAACGACCATATTTTATATACTGGTGGACGTGGTTTACGTGGTGCAAATGTAAAAGCTACTGACCTTAGAGCTGGGGCCGCACTTGTCATTGCTGGTTTAATGGCTGAAGGCAAAACTGAAATTACAAATATTGAGTTCATCTTACGTGGTTATTCAGATATTATTGAAAAATTACGTAATCTAGGAGCAGATATTACACTTGTTGAAGAATAAACCGTAGGGGTGTTTATGAATATTTGGACCAAATTAGCAATGTTTTCTTTTTTTGAAACGGATCGCTTGTATTTGCGTCCTTTCTTTTTTAGTGATAGTCAAGACTTCCATGAGATAGCTTCAAATCCAGAAAATTTACAATTCATTTTTCCAAGTCAAGCTAGTTTGGAAGAGAGTCAATATGCACTGGCCAATTATTTTATGAAGTCTCCTTTAGGTGTATGGGCTATTTGTGACAAGAAAACTGAAAAAATGATTGGTTCAATTAAGTTTGAAAAGCTAGATGAAATAAAAAAAGAAGCAGAACTTGGTTATTTTTTAAGAAGAGATTCATGGTCTAAAGGTTTCATGACAGAGGTTGTTAAAAAACTTTGTCAGCTTTCTTTTGAGGAATTTGGTTTAAAACAATTATCCATTATTACCCACCTTGAAAATGAAGCTAGCCAACGGGTTGCTCTTAAGTCTGGATTTCGATTGATTCGTCAGTTTAAAGGAAGTGATCGCTATACAAAGAAAATGCGTGATTATCTTGAATTTCGGTATGTAAAAGGAGAATTCAATGAGTAAGCATCAGGAAATTCTAAGCTATTTGGAGGAATTACCTGTCGGTAAAAGGGTCAGTGTTCGTAGCATTTCCAATCATCTGGGAGTCAGTGATGGAACGGCTTATCGGGCTATTAAAGAAGCTGAAAACCGTGGAATTGTGGAGACCCGTCCTAGAAGTGGTACTATCCGTGTTAAATCTCAGAAAGTTGCTATAGAGAGATTAACTTTTGCTGAAATTGCAGAAGTGACTTCTTCTGAGGTTCTGTCTGGTCAAGAAGGTTTAGATAGAGAATTTAGTAAGTTCTCTATCGGTGCCATGACTGAACAAAATATCCTGTCCTACCTTCATGATGGGGGACTCTTGATTGTCGGAGACCGGACCCGTATCCAATTGTTAGCGCTGGAAAATGAAAATGCAGTTCTAGTTACAGGTGGATTTCAGGTCCATGATGATGTGCTTAAACTGGCTAATCAAAAAGGAATTCCTGTTCTGAGAAGCAAGCATGATACTTTCACTGTCGCGACCATGATCAATAAAGCCTTGTCAAATGTCCAAATCAAAACAGATATTTTGACAGTTGAGAAACTGTACCGTCCGAGTCATGAATATGGTTTTCTGAGAGAGACCGACACTGTTAAAGATTATTTAGATTTGGTACGTAAGAATCGTAGCAGTCGTTTCCCAGTTATCAATCAACATCAGGTTGTGGTGGGAGTTGTTACCATGAGAGATGCTGGTGATAAGTCACCAAGTACGACAATTGATAAGGTCATGTCTCGTAGTCTATTTTTGGTTGGATTATCGACAAATATTGCCAATGTGAGTCAACGGATGATTGCTGAAGACTTTGAAATGGTACCGGTTGTTCGAAATAATCAAACCTTGCTTGGGGTTGTAACCAGACGAGATGTCATGGAGAAGATGAGTCGTTCCCAAGTTTCTGCTCTACCAACTTTTTCTGAGCAAATTGGTCAAAAACTTTCTTATCACCATGATGAAGTAGTGATTACAGTGGAACCCTTTATGCTAGAGAAAAATGGTGTTTTGGCTAACGGTGTATTGGCAGAAATTCTGACTCACATGACCCAAGATTTAGTTGTTAATAGTGGACGTAATCTCATCATTGAGCAGATGCTAATCTACTTTTTGCAGGCTGTTCAGATAGATGATATACTGCGCATTCAAGCACGCATTATCCACCATACTAGACGGTCAGCTATTATTGATTACGATATTTATCATGGTCATCAGATTGTTTCAAAAGCAAATGTAACCGTTAAAATTAATTAGAAACTAGGAGAAAAAATGATAACATTAAAATCAGCTCGTGAAATCGAAGCTATGGATAAGGCCGGTGATTTTTTAGCAAGTATCCATATTGGCTTGCGTGATTTGATTAAGCCTGGCGTAGATATGTGGGAAGTTGAAGAGTATGTCCGCCGTCGTTGCAAGGAAGAAAATTTCCTTCCACTTCAGATTGGGGTTGATGGTGCCATGATGGACTATCCTTATGCTACCTGCTGCTCTCTTAATGATGAAGTGGCTCATGCTTTCCCTCGTCACTATACCTTGAAAGATGGTGATTTGCTCAAGGTTGATATGGTTTTGGGAGGTCCAATTGCTAAATCTGACCTGAATGTCTCAAAATTAAACTTCAACAATGTGGAACAAATGAAGAAATACACTCAGAGCTATTCTGGTGGTCTTGCAGACTCATGTTGGGCTTACGCCGTTGGTACACCGTCCGAAGAAGTGAAAAACTTGATGGATGTAACCAAAGAAGCTATGTACAAAGGGATTGAGCAAGCTGTCGTTGGAAATCGTATCGGTGATATCGGTGCGGCTATTCAAGAATACGCTGAAAGCCGTGGTTATGGTGTTGTTCGCGATTTGGTTGGTCACGGAGTTGGTCCAACAATGCACGAAGAACCAATGGTTCCTAACTATGGTATTGCAGGTCGTGGCCTCCGTCTTCGTGAAGGAATGGTATTAACTATTGAACCAATGATTAATACAGGTGATTGGGAAATTAATACAGATATGAAGACCGGTTGGGCGCATAAGACCATTGATGGTGGATTGTCATGTCAGTATGAACATCAGTTCGTGATTACAAAAGATGGACCTGTTATCTTGACTAGTCAAGGTGAAGAAGGAACTTATTAATAGAAAGTGAAAAGACTGCTGGAAGTTCATTTCTAAAGAATCCAGTAGATCTTTTCATATTAAATAGATGAATTATTTTGATGTTTTCAGACTTTTTGAAGACACCAAAATAGGCTCCATAGTATTTGTAGGGGGACTTATCCTCTACAAATATTATGGAGTCTTTTTCTTATGCTTAGAATGGCAATTTTCCAGCGAAAGCACCCAATTTTTTCTTGGTAGTTTCATCGATTTGTTCAAGAGCAGAGTTGATGGCTTGAACAGTCATATCTGAAAGAGTTTCAAGGTCTTCAGGGTCAACGACAGCTGGATTGAAGTCAATGCTGATAACTTTCTTATCTCCAGTTAAGGTCGCTTGAACAAGGTCTTGAGCAGATTTGCCAACAAATTGCATAGCAGCAAGTTCAGCTTGGCTTTGTTCCATTTGTTTTTGAAGTTTTTGTGCTTGACGCATCATGTTTTGCATGTTCATCATGGTGATTTATAGTTTCCTTTTATCTTATTTTCTTTCCTATTTTATCAATTTTGGGGTTAAAAGTCTAATTTTTTTCTGAGTGAATTCATCAAGTATCGATAGGGACGTAGATGGAATAAAAATATAGGATAGATATTCTAAGAGCATAAGAATATTTATCCTATATGTGTTTATGAAAAGTTGCTAGATATTTTATGAGCTCGTTTAAGGATTTACCAGCACTATTCTACCTTGTAGAAAAATCCCTCAGTACTACCATTGATAAGTTGGTGTCCAAACCATAAGCGGTCTTGTGTGATATCAGATGAGTCGGTATAGCCATTATCTGTAGAAGAGGTGACAGACATGGTTATAGGGATTCCTGCTGGTAAAAAGGCAATAGCTGCACCAGCACCTCCATCTTTAGAAACAGAATTTGCCTTAAGATAGTGGTCAATTTCTTCAGCATGTTCAATTGAAATTTTGGACTTATCACTTACTAAACCATTTTTGTCGAAAGTAAATTCAATACCTGAACGATTCCTCCAAGTTCCTGAGACACTAGAAAAATCCCCATTTTGAATTGCAGAAATATCCATCCCTTTGCTTTCTGGCGGAAGGCTAGTTTCTCTATTTATGAGACTTGTGACAGACTTCCAAGAGAAAGATCTTATATCAAGGGAAGGTGGTTTTGTCCCCAGTCCCTCTTCTGTATCTGATTCGCTAATTAACTCTAACCGTGTTCCATCCTGATTTAACTTGTATAGTTTAACTTGGATTTGATTAGTAGATACACGGGTAGATAATTGGAAATAGCCATTTTCTAAAGGATTAAAATGTACTCGCTCTCCAATAAAATCCAGATTATTTTCTGCATTGGTCAGTCGAATAACTTCATCATTTTTTAGAGTTCGAATATCTAACAAATCGTAATAGTTAGAATCCATTTTTAGGGCAATCAAAAGTTCGTCCGTACCATTTTTGTCTAAATCATACAAGCTATACTGTAATCCAGAATATTCTTTAGGATAAGTATTTTTTAAGTTTGCTTTTGAATTGACCTCTGTATGTGAAGCTGGTGAACCATCTAATACTTTGGCATATTCTTTAAGGATAGGATTGTACAGGGTGTAGTCAGTTTTCTTTTCTTCCGATGTGGAAGAAGTGGAACTAGTACTTGAGGCAATCGCTTCAGAACTTGTTGCAGAAGTATTTTCACTCTGATGTTGGCAAGCCGTTAAAATAGAGATAGCTAAAATACTAATACTGAATAGAAATAATTTTTTCATATGTTTAATCTTGCAATTCTAAACCTTGAGCATCTTGGTGCCATTTGCTACCAGTTTTGGACGTTAAAACTTGAATAGTAATTATAATATTCCAAATTGCATTTGCTAGTAAAACAAATGGCGTTAAAATAGGAATGATAGCTAGCAGAGTTATGCCGATACGCTTGTATCCTTGTTTGGAATTTCCGATGTAAAAATCGTATCCACCAAGTGCTCCTAAAAATAGGGCAAATAAGGCTGCGGCCAGTTTAGATTTATCACTCACTCCATTTGAATGTTGGCTAGAGCTAGCTGGAGATGTGTTATCTATTTTTGAAACAATATACTCATCACCGTTTTGATAAAATTCTACGTAATCACCTACTTGTGGTTCAAAACCAAAACTTTTTCTTGAAATTGCAGTAAATTGGCCATTATCACCTTTTCCAACATAAACTGTTTCATCTTCAATTTTTATAACTTTGTTCATATAATTGTCTCCTTAATCTATTTCTATTGTATGTTAAACCCACTCACCGTTGTAATTAACACGATAGCCATCAGGGGTCGTTGTATTGATTGCTAGTGCACCAGAGCTATAAGCATAGTACCATTTACCAGATACCTTCATCCAGCCAGTTTTCATAGCGCCTGAGTCTTGAAGATAGTACCAGCTACCGTCTTTTACCCAGCCAGTTTGCATCCAGCCAGAGTTGTCAAAACGATACCAAACACCATTGATTTTTTCCCAGCCATTAGTTGTATAGGAACCGTCGGCGTGTTTGTACCACCAACGAGAACCAGATTGTAGCCAACTACCTGAGATATTAGAATTCGAACCTGATTGAGTTGTTGTGTTAGTATTTGAATTTGTAGAAGGATTTCCGATAGTCACATCTTTTCTAACTTTAAAGACACGTTTTCTTGTATCAGTTAAGTCACCGTAAGGCGAACCAGCTTCTCCAGACATCTCCAAAATATATGTTCCATCTGGAAATTGTTCTGAAACAAAAATATCACCTTTAAATTGATTGCTATAAAATAAAGGTTGTAAAAATTGATCACTGACATCTTTAGTTAAGCCACTAAAAATGACAGCATCGTGACTTTGGTACACAATTTTTCCGGTCGCTTTCTCAATTAGAGTAACATTTCCCTTAGCAGCCTTATCACCTCCGTGTTGTAGTGGCTCTGAAAGTTTTCCTTCGAAGCTAAGTCCAAAATAATCAATTTCAACTTTTGTAATTGTTGCGTCTATTTGTTTTTCAGTACTCGTATTCTCGCTAGCTGATACTTGATTAGCTGTGATGACTCCAGTGCCAAGAAGTGATAGAGCTGAGATAGTTGCAAGTGTAAATTTTTTAGTTTGTTTGTGCATTCATTTAATACCCCCTATTTTTATTTGTTGTAAAGTAATCAGTTTGTCCTAAAACCTAGACTTTTTTGGACAAACTTGATAGAATGGTAGTGTAATAATAATCGGTCAAAATACGGGATTTTATAACCTTTTTTCTAGCGAAAATGGTTCTAAAATAAAGTGTATTTCCTGTCCAAAAAATCCTAGTTTTTTTGACAGGAACTATGAATTTTTTATCCAACTATGAAAGGTGCTTTTTGATACTCCTAAGATGTCTGCACCTTCTCGTAAGGTTATTTCTTTTTTCTTATATTGATCTATCACGTTAGGGAGATTATTCGGGACAACCAATTTTGGTCTACCGAATTTCTTCCCTTTTTTCTTTGCTTCTCGTATCCCTTCCATTTGTCTTTGTTTGATTTGTTCTCTTTCAAACTGTGCCACATAAGACAGAACTTGCAAAACGATATCGGAGATTAGTTTTCCTGTGATATTATCAGTGCTATTCTTTGTGTTTAATAAGGGGAAATCTAAAACAGTTATATTTACTTTCTTTTTCTTAGTAATTGATTGCCACTGTTCTAAAATTTCATCATAGTTTCTTCCCAATCTATCAATTGATTTAATAACTAATTCATCATTCTCCTTCAAGGTAGTTAATAATTTTTGATATTCTATTCTGTTAAAATCCTTTCCTGAAACATAATCAATAAAAATATTTTCTTTTGATAATTTGTTTTCTATCAAAGCAGAAAACTGTCTATCAATATTTTGTTCTCTTGTAGATACACGAACATAGCCATAGCGCATAATAACTCTCCTTTTTACATTTATTGTAAAATATAAAAGAATGTTAGACTTTATAAAAGAGTGATATATTCAATATTTATCAATTATCTCTTAGTTTAAGCCATAAAAAATGAATATTAATAGGTATAGAGAGTTGATTATAAAAAGTGCTGGAATAAGGATCTTATTCACGCTAACTAGCAAATTGTTAGTTAAATCTCAGTCAACATACATTAAATTGTCTGAAAATTTATTGAAAAATGAGTGAAAACATGGTATAATGAAGCGTAAAATTAATTCAGGTTTCCTGAACCAATAGGAGTAAACAATGAAAAAACTAGGTTTTGTCCTTTTATCTTCAACCTTGCTATTGACAGCATGTGCAGTCCGTTTTGAAAAATCAACAGAGACAAATAATTCCTCTAAGGTGACAGCCCTGTCTGAAGACAAGCAAAAAATGCTTGATAAGGCCACTGCTGACTATAAGACTTTTGTGCAAGAGCAAATTGATAAATTGTTGACAGATACAGAAGGCTTTGTCAAACTGTTGAAAGAGGGCAAGTTAGAAGAGGCTAAGAAGGTCTATCCACTGATTCGTATGTCTTATGAGCGTTCAGAACCGATTGCTGAAAGTTTTGGTGAGTCAGATGTCAAGATTGACTTCCGTTTGGCAGACTATATGGACGAAAACAAGACAGAGGAAGGTTGGTCAGGTTTCCACCGTATCGAACGTATCCTTTGGGAAGACAATACAACTAAAGGAACTGAAAGCTATGGCGATCAGTTGGTCAATGATATCAAGGAATTGAAAGCCAAGATTGCAACTGTAGATGTGGACTACAAGGTTATGTTGACTGGTGCAGTTGACTTGCTTAACGAAGTAGCAACAAGTAAGATTACAGGTGAAGAGGAAATTTACTCACATACAGACTTGTATGACTTCCGTGCCAATATCGAAGGAGCTGAGAAGATTTTCCAACTCTTTAAACCTTTGCTTGAAAAATCAGATGCTAACCTAGTTAAAGAATTGGAAGCAGATTTCAAGTCTGTTAATGATTTGCTGGACAAACACATGACAGATAAGGAACACTACAAACTCTATACAGATTTGACAAAAGAAGATACCAAAGAATTGTCAGAAGCCGTGACAAAACTTGGTGAACCTCTATCACAAATGGGTAAATTTCTTAGTGGAGAATAAGAGTCATGACTGAAAAAGACGAAAAGTTTTTTGAGAAGAAAATGGACCGTCGAGAATTTCTAAAAAAAGCAGGCATTGGAGGGGCTGGTTTAGCGCTAGGGCTCTCTGGTGCTTCTGCTTTTTTCGCACCTAAGCTAGGAACTCAGGAAAAAATCTCGTACGGAAATGAAAAAATTGCTTTTTATGGCAAGCATCAAGCTGGCATTAGTACGCCCATGCAAAAGAATATCTATTTTGTTGTTTTGGACTTGCATACGACAGATAAGGATAAGATTATCCAGTTGTTCAAGGATTGGACGGATTATAGTGCCAAGTTGGTCGAGGGAGAATTGGTCAAAAAAGATGGGCAGAATACTCTCTTGCCTCCGAGCGATACTGGTGAAACAGTCGGGCTCAATCCGCATCGCTTGACCCTGACTTTTGGTGTCTCTGCAAGTTTCTTGAAAAAGATGAACTTAGAAAACAAGCGTCCTCAAGTGTTCAGGGATTTACCGCCTTTTCCTAAAGAGCAATTGCGTGAAAAATATACAGGTGGAGATATTGTGATTCAGGCTTGTGCCGATGATGAGCAGGTTGCCTTTCATGCTATTCGCAATCTTATCCGTAAGGGGAGAAATGCCGTAACCCTTCGTTGGAGTCAGTCTGGATTTGCCGCCATCGGAGATCGAATGGAGACACCACGGAACCTCTTTGGTTTTAAGGATGGAACAGCAAATCCAACCAAGGAGAAAGACTTTGACCGCGTTATCTGGGCTGATAGTAAGGACTGGATGGAAAATGGTTCTTATATGGCAGTTCGTCGGATACAGATGTTTTTAGAGACCTGGGACCGCACTAGTCTTGAAGAACAAGAAAATACTTTCGGTCGTTACAAGGAAAGTGGAGCCCCTTTTGGTAAGAAAAATGAGTTTGATGAAGTGGATTTGAGTCTTTTGCCTGATGATTCGCATGTCCGTTTGGCCAAGGAAGTGGAGAAACCACTTTTGCGTCGTTCTTATTCTTACTCAGATGGGATTGATGAAAAGACTGGCCAGTTTGATACGGGATTACTCTTCATTTCTTTCCAGAAGGATCCTGATAACTTTGTTAAGGTTCAAACCAATCTAGGTGCTACAGATAAGATGAATGAATACATCACTCACATCGGTAGTGGACTCTTTGCTTGCTTTGGTGGTGTGGAGAAAGGAGGCTACATTGGTCAGAAATTATTGGAAGGCTAGAAGCTGGTTATTGGTTTTAGCCCTGTCATTTTTAATCTTTTCCCCAGTGGTTGCCCAAGAGAGTTTGAGTTCTTACTTTGTGAAAATCACAGATGCATCCAAAGCGGTCAAAAATGGCAATCAGGTTGAGGCCCAGAAACTCCTTACAGAGATGGCATCAGATTTTGAGAGAGTAGAAGACAGCAATTCTGAGGCTGGTAAGGTTGTTAAGGAAAAGTTAGCCCAGTCAGGTGAGATTACTGAAGACAAACTCACCGAACTTTCTTCAGCCCTATTGGCCTTTGAAAAAGAACAAAATCCTGTTGACTTAGATGCGGAAAAGGGAAAATTGGTCAACCGTCTAAGTCCTCGTTTTGAAGCCTTGGAACAGGCCATTGCTTCTAAAGATTTGGAAAAAGTTCGAGAGGCCTTTAAGAAAATGAATTCCACTTGGACCATCAATGAAAGTGTGGTTCGTGACAATAGTACGGCCCATTATGGACGTGTTGAAACAGCTATTTCCTTCCTGCGTAGTAGCATGGAAACCGAGCCTACAGATTTTAACTCAATCCATACTTCCTTTGAGGACTTAAAAAAGGCTATTGATGATTTTGTAAGCGGAAAAGAAGTCGCAGAAGCATCGTCTGATTTAAGCCTCAAAGATGGTATTGCTCTTTTGAAGAAGGCTTTGGAACAATTCCAATCTGGAGACCAAGCATCAGGAGCAGCTAGTATGAAGGAATTTATCACTATCTGGCCAACGATTGAAGGTTCTGTTAGCACGACCAACCCTTCCCTCTATACTCGAGTGGAAAGCGAAAGCCCTGTGATTATGGTCAAGGGAAGTGAGAAGGACTACCAAGAAAAATTAGAAAAACTGATTGTAGATTTATCACAAATTGATACCAACGCACGTTACAATGCCTTTGATGCTATGCTCATTCTTCTAAGAGAAGGAGTAGAGGCCCTCTTAATCGTCATGGCCTTGGTAACAACCTTGAAAGCAGCCAAGATGCGTAAAGGGCTCAAGTGGGTTTATGGTGGTGCTATTACAGGAATCATGGCCAGTCTGGTCATTGCCTTCATCCTGCAAATTGCCTTTCCAGCAGTCACATCAGGCTCCAATCGTGAAATCATCGAAGGAGCCGTTGGGATTTTTGCAGTCGCTATGATGATTTTGATTGGAATCTGGCTCCACAGCAAATCCTCGGTCAAAAAATGGAATGCCTTTATGGAGTCGCAAATGGAAACAGTGACCAAAACAGGTTCCTTCATTTCTATGTTTGCCCTTAGTTTCCTAGCTGTTTTCCGTGAGGGAGCAGAAACCATTCTCTTTTATGTTGGGATTTTACCAAGAATTTCCAGTTTTGAATTTGTCTTGGGAATTTCACTTGCCTTGCTGGTTCTGGTAATTATTGCCGTTGTGATGAACAAGGCCAGTCAATTCTTCCTGCCGCATAAGGTCTTCTTTATCTTGACTTGGATGATCTATGCTTTGGCTTTCAAGATGCTGGGAGTTAGTATCCATGCTCTTCAGTTGACCAATATGGCACCTAACCACTTGCTGACAGGATTTCCAACGATTGACTTACTTGGAATTTACCCAAGTTGGGAAGGTTTAGCAAGCCAGCTAGTCTTTGTTGTTATCGTTTTGATTGTCACTTTCAGACAGGGTAAAAAATAGATGGATAGAAAAGAATTGACAATCGTGGAACATCTGGTAGAATTTAGAAAGAGATTATTGGCAGTGGTCATTTGTTTCTTTTTGGTATTCTGTGTCTCCCTGCTTTTTGCAGACCAGATTTACCAGTATGTGACCCAATCTTTTCAGCAAAAGTTGATTGTTTTAGGCCCTAATGATATTTTATGGATATACATACGTTTGGCTAGTCTGATGGCCTTTACCATCACCTTGCCTTACACGGTGTATCATATTTGGTCTTTCATCAAACCAGGTTTGAAGAAGGAAGAAGCTAGAGCTGTCTTTGCCTATATTCCAGCTAGTTTCCTTTGTTTTCTAGTTGGACTGGCTTTTGGTTTTTATTTTGTAACACCAGCCTTACTTCAGGTTTTATTAGGGTTGGGAGAAGGTCTATTTGAAACGCAGTTAACAGCCCAAAATTATCTGTCCTTTGTTTTTCAAACGACCTTGCCCTTGGCTCTGATTTTTGAATTGCCGGTTATCATTGCCTTTTTGACGTCGATTGGGCTCATTGGACCAGAATTATTGATTGCTTATCGCCGATATGCCTATTTTATCTTATTGGTACTTGCAGTCATCTTGACACCAGCCGACTTTGTCAGTGATTTGGCAATGACTGCCCCCTTGATATTACTCTATGAATTGAGTATTGCCATCAGCAAACACATTATGAAACGCAAGCAGAAAGGAGAGAGAAATGGGAATCTTACGTGATATCGGAGCACCAGGATTGATTATCATCGTTTTAGGAGCTCTCTTGATTTTTGGACCAAAACGATTGCCTGAACTAGGCGAGTCAATCGGTAAAATGCTGTCTGAATTTAAAAAAGCAGTTAAAGGAACTGAAAATCAAGATAAGGAAGAGTAAGACTTGTGAGTTTTACTAAAAATAAGAAGTTAGGAAGTGTGTCTCTATCGGATAATTTATCATTTCCTAGCTTTTTCTTGTATTAAGAAAATATAAATTTAAGCTTTCTTTAAGAAAACTATATTACTCTGAAGAACTCTAAAATTTCACAGCCGTTTATTAGCAATGACTACAGAATTCCTGGTTATTACTAGAAATGGACTAGTTTCTTTGAAGATTTTGAACTGCTTAATCCTCCTATTCTAGAACGGGAGGTCTAGTATTTCTTTTATGATAGGACTAGATTGTGGTATAATAGAGAGAATAAGTTTTTTTAGTAAGACAAAGGAGAAAATAGATGATTTATGCAGGAATTCTTGCTGGTGGAACTGGCACACGCATGGGAATCAGTAACTTGCCAAAACAATTTTTAGAGCTAGGTGATCGACCTATCTTGATTCATACAATTGAAAAATTTGTCTTGGAACCAAGTATTGAAAAAATTGTAGTTGGGGTTCATGGAGACTGGGTTTCTCATGCAGAAGATCTTGTAGATAAATATCTTCCTCTTCATAAGGAACGTATCATCATTACAAAAGGTGGTGCTGACCGCAATACAAGTATTGAGAAAATCATTGAAGCCATTGATGCTTATCGTCCGCTTACTCCAGATGATATCGTTGTTACCCACGATTCTGTTCGTCCATTTATTACACTTCGCATGATTCAGGACAATATCAAACTTGCCCAAAATCATGACGCAGTGGACACAGTGGTAGAAGCGGTTGATACTATCGTTGAAAGTACTAATGGTCAATTCATTACAGATATTCCAAATCGTGCTCACCTCTATCAAGGACAAACACCTCAAACATTCCGTTGCAAGGACTTCATGGACCTTTACGGTTCCCTCTCTGCTGAAGAGAAGGAAATCTTGACAGATGCATGTAAAATCTTTGTGATCAAAGGAAAAGATGTGGCCTTGGCCAAAGGTGAATACTCAAATCTGAAGATTACAACCGTAACAGATTTGAAGATTGCAAAAAGTATGATTGAGAAAGACTAGTAAAATGATTAATCAAATTTATCAACTAACTAAGCCTAAGTTTATCAATGTCAAATACCAGGAAGAGGCTATAGATCAAGAAAATCATATCCTTATCCGTCCCAACTACATGGCGGTCTGTCATGCGGATCAGCGTTATTATCAAGGAAAACGTGATCCCAAGATTTTGAATAAAAAGCTTCCAATGGCAATGATTCACGAGTCATGTGGAACCGTTATTTCTGACCCGACGGGAACCTATGAGGTTGGGCAAAAGGTTGTCATGATTCCCAATCAGCCTCCTATGCAGAGTGATGAAGAATTCTATGAGAACTACATGACAGGGACCCATTTCTTGTCTAGTGGATTTAATGGCTTTATGAGAGAGTTTGTTTCTCTCCCTAAAGATCGTGTGGTGGCTTATGATGCTATTGAAGACACGGTTGCAGCGATTACAGAGTTTGTCAGTGTCGGCATGCACGCTATGAGTCGTCTATTGACCCTTGCTCATAGCAAGCGGGACCGAATCGCCGTTATCGGAGATGGAAGTTTAGCTTTTGTAGTTGCTAATATTATCAACTATACTTTGCCAGAAGCAGAGATCGTGGTTATTGGTCGTCATTGGGAAAAGTTGGAACTCTTCTCATTTGCCAAAGAATGCTATATTACTGATAATATTCCTGAAGATTTGGCCTTTGATCATGCTTTTGAGTGTTGTGGTGGTGATGGTACTGGACCAGCTATTAATGATTTGATTCGCTACATTCGTCCTCAGGGAACGATTCTCATGATGGGTGTTAGCGAGTATAAAGTCAATCTCAATACACGTGATGCCTTAGAAAAAGGCTTGCTTTTGGTTGGGTCCTCTCGTTCTGGTCGCACTGATTTTGAAAATGCCATCCAAATGATGGAAGTCAAGAAATTTGCCAATCGTCTTAAAAATATCCTTTATCTAGAAGAACCTGTAAGAGAAATTAAAGATATTCACCGTGTCTTTGCGACCGACTTAAACACAGCCTTTAAAACCGTGTTTAAGTGGGAAGTATAAGAACTGGAGGTTAATTGTGGAGAAAATTATTAAAGAAAAAATTTCTTCCTTACTTAGTCAAGAAGAGGAAGTCCTCAGTGTTGAACAACTGGGGGGAATGACCAATCAAAACTATTTGGCCAAAACAACAAATAAGCAATACATTGTTAAATTCTTTGGTAAAGGGACAGAAAAACTAATCAATCGTCAAGATGAAAAGTACAATCTTGAACTACTAAAAGATTTAGACTTAGATGTAAAAAATTATCTTTTTGATATTGAAGCTGGTATCAAAGTAAATGAGTATATCGAATCTGCAATCACGCTTGATTCAAATACAATCAAGACTAAATTTGATAAAATTGCTCCAATATTACAAACCATTCATGCGTCTGGCAAGGAATTAAGAGGAGAATTTGCTCCTTTTGAAGAAATCAAAAAATACGAATCCTTGATTGAGGAAAAAATCCCTTATGCCAACTATGAAGCTGTTCGAGAAGAAGTCTTCTCCTTAGAGAACAGATTGGCTGACTTAGGTGTTGACAGAAAATCTTGTCATATCGATTTGGTGCCTGAAAACTTTATCGAATCACCACAAGGACGACTTTATCTGATTGACTGGGAATATTCATCAATGAACGATCCAATGTGGGATTTGGCTGCTCTCTTTTTAGAGTCTGAATTCACTCGTCAAGAGGAAGAAGACTTCTTGTCTCACTATGAGAGTGAGCAAACACCTGTCTCTCGTGAAAAGATTGCCATTTATAAAATTTTACAAGACACTATTTGGAGTCTATGGACTGTCTATAAGGAAGAGCAAGGTGCAGATTTTGGTGACTATGGTGTGAATCGTTACCAAAGAGCTGTTAAAGGTTTGTCATATTATGGAGGTTCAGATGAAAAATAAAAATGGAGTTTCCTTCGGTCTACTCTCAGGTGTTTTCTGGGGTTTAGGTCTAACGATTAGTGCTTACATCTTTTCAATTTTTACAGATTTGTCGCCCTTTGTGGTGGCCGCTGCTCACGATTTCTTGAGTATCTTTATCTTACTCGCTTTTCTCTTGGTAAAAGAAGGAAAAGTTCGTCTCTCAATTTTCTTAAATATTCGCAATGTGAGTGTGATCATCGGAGCCTTGCTAGCAGGCCCAATCGGTATGCAGGCTAACCTTTATGCGGTTAAGTATATCGGAAGTTCCTTAGCTTCATCTGTATCGGCTATCTACCCTGCGATTTCAGTTTTATTGGCTTTCTTCTTTTTAAAGCACAAGATTTCAAAAAATACTGTGTTTGGGATTGTCTTGATTATTGGAGGGATAATTGCTCAGACCTATAAGGTTGAACAGGTCAATTCCTTCTACATTGGGATTCTCTGTGCTTTGGTTTGTGCTATTGCATGGGGAAGTGAGAGTGTTCTTAGCTCTTTTGCTATGGAAAGTGAACTGAGTGAAATCGAAGCCCTCTTAATTCGTCAAGTGACTTCGTTCTTGTCCTATCTTGTGATTGTGCTCTTCTCTCATCAGTCATTTGCAGAAGTAGCCAATGGACAATTGCTAGGTCTTATGATTGTCTTTGCAGCCTTTGATATGATTTCCTATTTGGCTTATTATATTGCTATCAATCGCTTGCAACCAGCCAAGGCTACAGGCTTGAATGTGAGCTATGTAGTATGGACTGTCTTGTTTGCAGTTATTTTCTTGGGTGCACCACTAGATATGCTGACAATTATTACATCACTTGTCGTCATTGCTGGAGTTTATATTATTATTAAAGAATAAAGGAGATTCGTGTGAAAGCCATTATCTTAGCAGCGGGATTGGGAACTCGCTTGCGTCCTATGACTGAAAATACCCCTAAAGCCTTGGTTCAGGTTAATCAAAAACCCTTGATTGAATACCAAATTGAGTTTCTTAAAGAAAAAGGAATTAATGACATCATCATCATCGTTGGTTATCTTAAAGAACAATTCGATTACTTGAAAGAAAAATATGGAGTTCGCCTCGTTTTCAATGATAAATACGCTGACTACAATAACTTTTACTCTCTCTATCTTGTAAAAGAAGAATTGGCCAACAGCTATGTTATTGATGCAGATAACTATCTCTTTAAAAATATGTTCCGCAATGATTTGACTCGCTCGACTTATTTTAGTGTTTATCGTGAAGATTGTACTAATGAATGGTTCTTGGTCTATGGAGATGACTATAAGGTTCAAGACATTATTGTTGATAGCAAGGCAGGTCGTATCCTTAGTGGTGTATCTTTCTGGGATGCTCCAACTGCAGAAAAAATTGTTAGCTTTATTGACAAGGCCTATGCGAGTGGTGAATTTGTTGATCTCTATTGGGACAATATGGTTAAGGACAATATCAAAGAGTTAGATGTCTATGTTGAAGAATTAGAAGGCAATAGCATCTATGAGATCGATAGTGTCCAAGACTATCATAAATTAGAAGATATTCTTAAAAACGAAAATTAAAGATTCCAACATCTGGCTAAAATAGTCGGATGTTTTTTATTTCACTTTAGTTTGATATTTTTAATAACTGTTTGAAATATGGTTGTTAGATATAAAAAAAACAAAAAATGAACAAAAAACAACAGAAAAATATTGACAACGATTTCATATAGTGTTATACTTATAGCATAAAGTTAATGGAAAGAAGGGAAAACCTTATGGGATTAGATCATTTCTTTGACAAAAACCTTGTGTTTTGCTTAGAAGCGGATAATCAAGAACATCTCTTTGATCAGGTTGCAACTTTATTGGAAGAACGAGAAATCGTAACTCCAACTTATCGTGAAGCCTTGATCACGCGTGAAAAGTCATTTCCAACTGGCTTAGATATGGAATTTTTGGGTAAGGATTTGCCGAATGTGGCTATTCCTCATACAGATATTGTTCATAATCTAGCTGAAAAAGTTGTGGTCGTTCGATTAGAAAAACCAGTGACTTTCCACAACATGATTGCACCAGATAAGGAAGTAGAAGTATCCTTACTCTTCTTTATCATTAATAACTCAAGTTCAAGTCAAACAAACATTCTTGCTCAGTTGATGGACTTCTTTACTGGAAATGGTCATCTTGAAGACCTATCAAAAATTTCTGAACCAGAAGCTCTCTATGCTTATATCGCTGAAGCAATCGTTTAATCTTGTCTATTAAAAATATTAAATCGGAGGAAATCCATATGATTAAAATTCTTGCCGCCTGCGGTGCAGGTGTTAACTCAAGCCACCAAATTAAAAGTGCTCTTGAAGAAGAACTTTCTAACCGTGGGTACGATGTTCAATGTGATGCTGTTATGGTAAAAGATGTCAATGAAGACTTGATTAAAGGTTATGATATCTTCACACCAATCGCTGCTACTGATTTAGGTTTTGAACCAGGTATCCCAGTTGTTGAAGCAGGACCAATCTTGTTCCGTATTCCAGCTATGAGCGCTCCAGTTTATGACAATATTGAAGCAGCTATCAAAGAACATGGTCTAAGCTAATTATTAATTTGTAAATATTCCATAAAAATAAAGGGAGGAAAATTATGGATATCATTATCGAACTAGCCAATAAGCTGTTCAAACCTATCTTGGAAATGGGTGGACCGATCATCATGCTGATCATTTTGACATTATTGGCTCTACTTTTTGGAGTGAAATTCTCCAAAGCGCTTGAAGGTGGTATCAAACTTGCCATCGCTCTTACTGGTATCGGTGCTATCATCGGTATGTTAAATGGTGCTTTCTCAGCGTCTCTTGCAAAATTCGTTGAAAACACTGGTATTCAATTGAATATTACCGACGTTGGTTGGGCACCACTTGCTACAATCACTTGGGGTTCAGCTTGGACACTTTACTTCTTGCTTGTGATGTTGATCGTCAACATTGTAATGCTTGCAATGAAGAAAACTGATACACTTGACGTCGATATCTTTGATATCTGGCACTTGTCTATCACAGGTCTTTTGATCAAATGGTACGCTGACAACAATGGAGTTAGCCAAGGAGTTTCACTCTTCATCGCGACTGCAGCAGTTGTTCTTGTTGGGGTTCTTAAAATCATCAACTCTGACTTGATGAAACCAACATTTGATGACCTTCTTAACGCACCAAGTTCATCACCAATGACTTCAACTCACATGAACTACATGATGAACCCAGTTATCATGGTTTTGGATAAGATTTTTGATAAACTCTTCCCAGGTCTTGATAAATACGACTTTGACGCTGCTAAATTGAATAAACGAATCGGTTTCTGGGGATCTAAATTCTTCATCGGTTTCATCCTTGGTATCGTTATCGGTTTGATGGGAACTCCACATCCAGTTCCTGGTGTTGAAGGTGCTGATAAATGGGAACTTGTTATTAAAGGTTGGTTGTCACTTGGTTTGACTGCCGGTGTCTGCTTGGAGCTCTTCTCATTGATCGGTTCATGGTTTATCGCAGCCGTAGAACCACTTTCACAAGGTATTACAAACGTTGCTACTAAACGTCTTCAAGGACGTAAATTCAACATTGGTCTTGACTGGCCATTTATCGCTGGTCGTGCTGAAATCTGGGCTTGTGCCAACGTACTTGCACCAATCATGTTGGTTGAAGCAGTGCTTCTTTCAAACGTCGGAAATGGTATCTTGCCACTTGCTGGTATCATCGCAATGGGTGTAACTCCAGCTCTCTTGGTAGTTACTCGTGGTAAATTGCTCCGTATGATTATTTTCGGAACACTCTTGTTGCCACTCTTCCTTCTTTCAGGTACACTTATCGCACCATTTGCAACAGAACTTGCTAAAGGTGTAGGTGCCTTCCCAGCAGGTGTGAGTGAAACTCAATTGATTACTCACTCAACTCTTGAAGGACCAATCGAAAAACTTCTTGGTTGGACAATTGGTAACACTACAACTGGTGATATCAAAGCAATCCTTGGTGCTGTAGTCTTCCTTGTATTCTATATCGGTATCTTTGCTTGGTACAGAAAACAAATGATCAAACGTAACGAAGAGTACGCAGCAAAAGCAAAATAATGCGCTCCTATAAAATGTAAATTGTAAAAGCTAGGTTGTCAATTTCCTAATTGGGAGTGACAGCCTAGCTTTTTCTTAAGTATAAAATCTCGGAGGTAAATAACAGTGATTGAATTAAAATCAGAACAATTAAGTGTTCAATTTAACAGTTTTGGTGGGACTCTTTCTTCTATAAAAGATGCTGAGGGACTTGAGTATTTGTGGCAAGGAGATGGTACTTATTGGAGTGGACAAGCTCCTGTTCTCTTTCCAATTTGTGGTTCATTGAGAGAGGATACAGCACTTTATATAGATGATAATGGAGAAGAAAGTAAAGGAAACATTCCTCGTCATGGTCTGGTCCGCAAGAAAGAATTTGAATTAGTTGAACAGACAGATAATAGTGTAACTTTTGCAATTGAAGACGATGAGAATAGCTATCAGAACTACCCTTATCATTTCCGACTAGAAATCACTTATAGCCTTACTGGCAAGACAGTACGAACTCAATACAAGATTTTCAACAAAGAAACTAGTAAGGTCATGCCTTACTTTATTGGTGGACATCCAGGCTTTAATTGTCCTCTACTGGATGACGAGGTCTATGAAGATTACTATTTAGAGTTTGAGAAAGAAGAGACTTGCTCTGTTCCACGTCCTTTCCCAGAAACAGGTATGTTGGATTTCCAAGATAGAAGTCCATGGCTAGAAGGTCAAAAAGAAGTAGACCTCAGCTATGATTTGTTTAGCACAGATGCAGTTACTTTAGATGAATTACAATCTAGAACAATTGCCCTTCGTTCTCATAAACATGATAAGGGATTGAAAGTGCACTTTGCAGAGTTTCCAAATCTCATTATTTGGTCAACTTTAAATAAGGGACCTTTCATTGCTTTTGAACCATGGTCTGGCTTGTCAACATCCCTTGAAGAAGGAAATCATCTAGAAGATAAGAAGAATGTTCGTCTCCTAGAACCTGGTCAAGTGGATCAAATTGGTTTTGATATCGAAATCTTTTAGATAAAAAACCACAAAACCAAACATTAACTGTTGACTTTTTCCGGAAATAGGAGTATATTATGTTTGTAAGCAACAAATGATGTTTGTAACAAACAAATAATCACTTGTTATATTCTCTTTCGTGGAGAAAGATTATTTCTAGGAAACTGATTTCCTAAACTTGAATAAGGTGTCATTCATCTCATTCAATCTAATTTGTCCATAAACTGCTAGAAAGCTTTTGTAGGTAAACTGCTAACCATAAAAGTCTTTACTAGCCTAGAAAAATAAAAAGGAGTATACAATATGTCTATTGTTATCGGTGCAGATGCTGCAGGTTTGAGATTGAAAGAAGTTGTGAAAGACTTCTTGGAAAAAGAAAACTTCCACGTTGTGGATGTTACAGCTGAAGGTCAAGACTTTGTTGATGTTACTCTTGCTGTTGCTGCAGAAGTAAATAAAGAAGAGCAAAACCTTGGTATTGTGATTGATGCTTATGGAGCTGGTCCATTTATGGTCGCAACAAAAATCAAAGGAATGGTTGCTGCAGAAGTTTCTGACGAACGTTCAGCTTATATGACTCGTGGCCACAACAACTCACGTATGATCACTATGGGTGCACAACTTGTTGGTGATGAATTGGCTAAAAACATCGCTAAAGGATTTGTTAACGGTAAATACGATGGTGGACGTCACCAAATTCGTGTTGATATGTTGAACAAAATGTGCTAATTAGATTACAGTAAGAAAGGTAAGTTAAAAATGAGAATTGCAATTGGATGTGACCACATCGTAACAGATGAAAAAATGGCGGTTTCAGAATTTTTGAAATCAAAAGGATATGAAGTCATTGACTTTGGTACATATGACCATACACGTACTCACTACCCAATATTTGGTAAAAAAGTAGGGGAAGCTGTAACTAGCGGTCAAGCTGATCTTGGAGTATGTATCTGTGGTACTGGTGTTGGTATCAACAACGCTGTAAACAAAGTTCCAGGTGTCCGTTCTGCCTTGGTTCGTGATATGACAACAGCCCTTTATGCTAAAGAACAATTGAACGCCAACGTTATCGGTTTTGGTGGTAAGATTACTGGAGAATTGCTCATGTGTGATATCATCGAAGCTTTCATCCATGCTGAATACAAACCATCTGAAGAAAACAAGAAATTGATTGCGAAAATTGAACACCTTGAAAGTCACAATGCTCAACAAACAGACGCAAACTTCTTCACTGAATTCCTTGAAAAATGGGATCGCGGAGAATACCACGACTAAGAGGTGACCTATGATTTTAACAGTCACAATGAACCCATCCATTGATATTTCCTATCCCTTGGATGAGTTGAAGATTGATACTGTCAATCGTGTGGTGGATGTAACCAAAACGGCTGGTGGTAAGGGACTCAATGTTACCCGAGTACTTTCAGAATTTGGGGATTCTGTTCTTGCTACTGGTTTAGTGGGTGGCAAACTTGGTGAGTTTTTAGTTGAAAATATTGATGATAATGTTAAGAAAGATTTCTTTTCTATTCAGGGAGAAACTCGGAACTGTATCGCTATTCTCCACGGTGACAACCAAACAGAAGTTCTTGAAAAAGGTCCTGAAGTATTGGAACAGGAAGGTCAAGACTTTTTGGAACATTTCAAGAAACTCTTGGAGTCAGTTGAAGTAGTAGCTATCTCAGGCAGTCTGCCAGCTGGTCTTCCAGTTGATTACTATGCGAGCTTGGTTGAACTTGCTAATCAAGCTGGCAAGCCTGTTGTCTTGGACTGCTCTGGTGCAGCACTTCAGGCGGTTCTTGAATCACCACATAAACCAACAGTCATCAAACCAAATAATGAGGAATTGTCTCAACTTCTAGGAAGAGAAGTTTCTGAGGATTTGGATGAATTAAAAGAAGTTCTTCAAGAACCTTTGTTTGCAGGTATTGAATGGATTATCGTTTCACTTGGTGCCAACGGTGCCTTTGCCAAACATGGTGACACTTTCTACAAGGTAGATATTCCTAGAATTCAGGTGGTAAATCCTGTTGGATCTGGAGATTCTACTGTAGCAGGAATTTCTTCAGGACTTCTTCATAAAGAATCGGATGCAGAATTACTCATCAAGGCAAATGTCCTTGGTATGCTCAATGCTCAAGAAAAAATGACTGGTCATGTCAACATGGCCAACTATCAAGCTCTATATGATCAATTAATAGTAAAAGAGGTATAAAATGGCTTTAACAGAACAAAAACGTGCACGCTTAGAAAAACTTTCTGATGAAAATGGTATCATCTCAGCTCTTGCATTTGACCAACGTGGTGCTTTGAAACGCCTCATGGCTCAACACCAAACAGAAGAACCAACTGTGGCTCAAATGGAAGAACTTAAAGTTTTGGTAGCAGATGAATTGACTAAATACGCTTCATCTATGCTTCTTGATCCTGAATATGGACTTCCAGCAACTAAAGCTCTTGATGAAAAAGCTGGTCTTCTCCTTGCTTATGAAAAAACAGGTTATGACACAACAAGCACAAAACGCTTGCCAGATTGCTTGGATGTTTGGTCTGCAAAACGTATTAAAGAAGAAGGTGCAGATGCAGTTAAATTCTTGCTTTACTATGACGTAGATAGCTCAGACGAACTCAACCAAGAAAAACAAGCTTACATCGAACGTATCGGTTCTGAATGTGTGGCTGAAGATATCCCATTCTTCCTTGAAATCCTTGCTTATGATGAAAAAATTGCTGACGCTGGTTCTGTAGAATACGCTAAAGTAAAACCACACAAAGTTATCGGTGCTATGAAAGTCTTCTCAGACCCACGCTTTAACATTGATGTCTTGAAAGTAGAAGTTCCTGTTAACATTAAATATGTTGAAGGCTTCGCTGAAGGTGAAGTGGTTTATACACGTGAAGAAGCAGCAGCCTTCTTCAAAGCACAAGATGAAGCAACTAACTTGCCATACATCTACTTGAGTGCTGGTGTATCAGCTAAACTCTTCCAAGATACTCTTGTATTTGCTCATGAATCAGGTGCAAACTTTAACGGAGTTCTTTGTGGCCGTGCTACATGGGCTGGATCAGTTGAAGCATACATCAAAGATGGTGAAGCAGCAGCTCGCGAATGGCTTCGCACAACTGGATTTGAAAACATTGATGAGCTCAATAAAGTTCTTCAAACAACAGCAACTTCATGGAAAGAACGAGTGTAAGCAAGTCCTCCTGGGTTAGGAACATGAATCTAAAAAATTTTTAAAAAAGTTGTATGTAAAGGTTTACAAAATAACTTACTTGTGCTATACTTAAATCACAAGTTAATACAAGGTGAGTGTTACTAAGTAATATTAGGCATGATCACAGGTGAATTAGAAATCGGCTGATTTTCTAGTTCATTTGTGGTCATTTTTTGTACTCATATACCTTTAAGATATAAAAGGAGGTTGACATGTATCGAATTCTAAATCCAATGAATCACAATGTCTCGCTTGTCAGAAACGATAAAGGAGAAGAAGTGATTGTGATTGGTAAGGGGATTGCATTTGGAAAGAAGAAAGGGGATTTGATTGCTGAACAGCAGGTTGAGAAAATCTTTCGGATGAAGACCGAAGAGTCCAGAGAAAACTTTATGGCTCTCCTCAAAGATGTTCCGCTTGATTTTATCACAGTGACTTATGAAATCATTGATAAGCTATCAAAGAAATATCATTATCCGATTCAAGAGTATCTCTACGTAACCTTGACAGATCATATTTACTGTTCTTACCAAGCTCTAGCACAAGGAAGGTACAAGGATAGTAATCTGCCAGATATTTCCACTAAGTATCCTGTCGCTTTTCAAATCGCAAATGAAGCATTTGAAATTTACCGTCAGAAGTTAGCGGATCATTTTCCCGAGGACGAAATTATTCGGATTGCTTATCATTTCATTAATGCCGAAGGTGAAAATGAAGTGGAACTTGTGGAGTCGATTGATAAGAGGAAAGAAATTCTTAGGAATGTTGAAGAAGTTTTAACGGACTATGCAATTCAACGAACTAAAGAGAATAACCATTTCTATGATCGCTTTATGATTCATTTGAATTATTTCTTGGATTATTTAGACAGATCTAGAGATGATAACCAATCGCTTCTGGATATGGAAGATCATATCAAACAATCCTATCCAAAAGCGTTCGAGATTGGTTCCAAGATTTATGATGTGATTACGCAACATACGGGTCTTGATTTGTATAAAAGTGAACGAGTTTATCTAGTTCTACATATCCAACGTTTATTGTCATAAAAATTTAATTAAAAATACATAAGGAGAATTCTACCATGAATAGAGAAGAAGTAACATTGTTAGGTTTTGAAATCGTAGCTTATGCTGGCGATGCTCGTTCAAAACTATTGGAAGCTTTAAAGGCTGCTGAAGCTGGTGATTTTGCAAAAGCGGATAGCTTAGTTGAGGAAGCTGGTTCTTGCATTGCTGAAGCTCACCACGCGCAAACAAGTCTATTGGCTAAGGAAGCTTCAGGTGAGGACTTAGCCTATAGTGTAACCATGATGCATGGCCAAGACCATTTGATGACAACTATCTTGTTAAAAGATTTGATGCACCACTTAATCGAACTTTATAAGAGAGGAGTTAAATAATGAACAAACTAATTGCATTTATCGAGAAAGGAAAGCCTTTCTTTGAGAAACTATCTCGTAATATCTATCTTCGTGCTATTCGTGATGGTTTCATTGCAGGTATGCCTGTTATTCTCTTCTCAAGTATTTTTATCTTGATTGCCTTTGTACCAAACTCATGGGGCTTTAAATGGTCTGATGAAGTTGTAGCCTTTCTGATGAAACCTTATAGCTATTCTATGGGTATTCTGGCTCTCTTGGTAGCTGGTACAACAGCTAAGTCATTGACTGACTCAGTAAACCGTAGCATGGAGAAAACCAATCAAATCAACTATATGTCAACACTTTTGGCAGCAATTGTTGGTTTGTTGATGTTGGCAGCTGATCCTATCGAAAATGGTCTAGCTACTGGATTCTTGGGGACAAAAGGTTTGCTTTCAGCCTTCCTTGCTGCCTTTGTTACTGTAGCCATCTATAAGGTTTGTGTTAAGAACAACGTCACTATTCGTATGCCTGATGAAGTTCCGCCAAATATCTCACAAGTCTTTAAAGATGTGATTCCATTCACTCTATCTGTTGTTTCTCTTTATGCTCTTGACTTATTAGCACGTCATTTTGTTGGTGCAAGTGTGGCAGAATCAATCGGTAAATTCTTTGCACCATTATTCTCTGCAGCTGATGGCTATCTTGGTATTACCATTATCTTTGGTGCCTTTGCCTTCTTCTGGTTTGTTGGTATCCATGGTCCATCTATCGTTGAACCAGCTATCGCAGCTATTACTTATGCAAATGCTGAAGTGAACTTGAATCTCCTTCAACAAGGTATGCACGCTGACAAGATTCTTACTTCTGGTACACAAATGTTTATCGTTACCATGGGAGGTACCGGTGCGACACTAGTTGTTCCCTTCATGTTCATGTGGTTGACAAAATCGAAACGTAACCGTGCCATCGGACGTGCTTCAGTAGTCCCAACTTTCTTTGGTGTTAACGAACCAATCTTGTTTGGTGCACCACTTGTTTTGAACCCAATCTTCTTCATTCCATTTATCTTTGCTCCAATCGCGAACGTTTGGATTTTCAAATTCTTTATTGAAACTCTTGGAATGAACTCATTTACTGCTAATCTACCATGGACAACTCCAGCTCCACTAGGTCTAGTTCTTGGTACTAACTTCCAAGTTCTATCATTCATTCTTGCTGCTCTTCTAATCGTGGTTGACGTAGTCATTTACTATCCATTCCTTAAAGTCTATGATGAACAAATTCTTGAAGAAGAACGTTCAGGTAAGTCTAATGATGAATTGAAAGAAAAAGTTGCTGCAAACTTCAACACTGCAAAAGCGGATGCTATTCTTGAAAAAGCGGGTGTCGATGCAGCTCAAAATACCATCACTGACGAAACAAATGTCCTTGTTCTCTGTGCTGGTGGAGGTACAAGTGGACTTCTCGCAAATGCTTTGAATAAGGCAGCTGCAGAATACAATGTCCCTGTGAAAGCAGCAGCAGGTGGCTATGGTGCTCACCGTGAAATGTTACCAGAGTTTGATCTAGTTATCCTTGCCCCTCAAGTTGCTTCAAACTTTGAAGACATGAAAGCAGAAACCGATAAACTCGGTATTAAACTTGCCAAGACAGAAGGCGCTCAATACATCAAATTAACTCGTGATGGAAAAGGCGCTCTTGCATTCGTACAAGCTCAATTCGATTAACGATAGGGACTCTGAAATAGTCTCCTATCGTTACGGAAATCGCTATGGCGAATTTCCTAATCGCCTTATTAATTCGTCAGTAAAAAGATATCGTTTTTACCTCCTCATGTCACAATTCGGTGACTTGGTACAAGAAGTGAGATGGAGAAGGATGGCTCACTGACTCCTCTCCTCTCACTTTTACTTTATTTAAATCAAGAAATAGGTGAAAAAATGACAAAAACACTTCCAAAAGACTTTATTTTCGGTGGCGCAACAGCTGCCTATCAAGCAGAAGGCGCTACGCATACCGATGGAAAAGGACCAGTAGCGTGGGATAAATATCTTGAAGATAACTACTGGTACACTGCAGAACCAGCCAGTGATTTTTACAATCGATATCCAGTTGACCTCAAGTTGGCAGAAGAGTATGGTGTTAATGGTATTCGAATTTCCATTGCTTGGTCACGTATTTTCCCAACCGGTTACGGTCAAGTAAATCAGAAAGGTGTCGAGTTTTATCATAATTTATTTGCAGAGTGCCACAAACGTCATGTTGAGCCCTTTGTAACTCTTCATCACTTTGATACGCCAGAAGCTCTCCACTCAAATGGAGACTTCTTAAACCGTGAAAACATTGAACACTTTGTAGACTACGCGGCTTTCTGTTTTGAAGAATTTCCAGAAGTAAACTATTGGACAACATTCAATGAAATTGGACCAATCGGTGATGGTCAATACTTGGTTGGTAAATTCCCTCCAGGTATTCAGTACGATCTTGCCAAAGTCTTCCAATCGCACCACAATATGATGGTGTCTCATGCACGTGCGGTAAAATTGTACAAAGAGAAAGGCTATAAAGGTGAAATTGGGGTTGTTCATGCTCTGCCTACTAAGTATCCTCTAGATCCTGAAAATCCTGCAGATGTTATTGCGGCAGAGTTGGAGGACATTATCCATAATAAATTTATCTTGGATGCAACTTATCTGGGTCACTACTCTGAAAAGACTCTGGCAGGGGTAGAGGCTATCTTGGCTGCCAATGGTGGTAGCTTGGATCTTCGTGAAGAAGATTTTACAGCATTAGAAGCTGCAAAAGACTTGAATGATTTTCTAGGCATCAACTACTATATGAGTGACTGGATGGAAGCATTTGATGGAGAAACTGAAATTATCCATAATGGTAAGGGTGAGAAAGGAAGCTCTAAATACCAAATCAAAGGTGTTGGTCGTCGTGTAGCTCCTGATTATGTACCACGTACAGACTGGGATTGGATTATCTACCCTCAAGGTTTGTATGACCAAATCATGCGTGTGAAGAAAGATTATCCTAACTACAAGAAGATTTACATCACTGAAAATGGTCTAGGGTATAAAGATGAGTTCGTTGATAACACTGTTTATGATGATGGCCGTATTGATTATGTCAAACAACACTTAGAGGTCTTATCTGATGCGATTGCTGATGGTGTAAATGTCAAAGGATACTTCATCTGGTCATTGATGGACGTCTTCTCATGGTCAAACGGTTATGAAAAACGTTACGGTCTCTTCTATGTAGACTTTGAAACTCAAGAACGTTATCCTAAGAAATCAGCTCACTGGTACAAGAAAGTAGCGGAAACTCAGATTATTGATTAAATTGTTGATAAAAATCCCCACCAATCGGTGGGGATCGTTTTATGGTTTAGAAAGAATAATTTTTGTTTGTTTTGAAAGTTGTTCGAAGGTTTCTTTGCTCAGTTTAGAATCTGAAACGATGGTATCAATATCTGAGATATTGTAGAAGGTGTAAAAATCAAACTTATTGAACTTACTATTGTCAGCTAGTAAGTATTTTTTATTGGAATTATTGAGGGCGATGCGTTGGGATTCACCTTCTTCTTCACTAAAGGTCGCAATCGCATTGTCCTTGATACCATTACAGCTCACGAAAGCTTTAGAAAATTGTAGATTGGCCAAATTCTGTAAGGTTAGTGTTCCCACAAATGCTCCAGTGATAGAGCGATAGTTTCCACCGATTAAAATCAAATCTGTTAGTTTTCGTTCGTTTAGGATGAGAAAGACTGGTAAACTGTTTGTTACAACACGAATATTATCGATTGGAAGTTCACGGGCAAAAGATTCCAAGGTTGTACCTGGGCCGATAAAAATAGTTTCCCCTTCATCGATTAAATGGCCTGCAAAACGGCTAATTTCTTGTTTTTCTGCGATTTGTAAGCTTTGTTTTTCAATATTGGAACGTTCATTGTTTAAAATGGAACCTGTGCGAATTTTTTCAGCACCACCGTGCACACGAACAAGTAAATCCTTGTCAGCCAACTCTTGTAAATAGCGTCTAGCAGTCATATCTGACACATCCAGGCGAGTCATGATTTCTTTTACAGTAATAGTTCCCTTTGTATTTACCGTTTCTAGAATATTATCTAGTTTTTCCTGCTTTAGCATCGTTATCACCTCTATTTCTATTACTATTTTATCATAAAGTATTCAATCAATCAATTTAAAAAACAAAAGAAAACAAAAACAAAAATATCATGGTTGTTTTAAACAAACCATGATATTTGTTATCAATTCTGAAATTGTTGACTTAGTCTAAACCGTAGTTGTAGTCATCGTCTTGCATGGCTTCAACTTCACCAAGAAGGTAACCATTTCCGACTTGAGAGAAGAAGTCGTGGTTAGAAGTTCCTGTTGAAATACCGTTCATGACAATTGGGTTGACATCATCAGCTGAATCTGGGAAGAGTGGATCTTGTCCCAGGTTCATGAGAGCCTTGTTAGCATTGTAGCGAAGGAAGGTTTTAACTTCTTCCGTCCAACCAACACCGTCATAGAGGCTTTCTGTATAGCCTTCTTCATTTTCATAAAGAGTGTAGAGCAGATCGTACATCCATTCTTTGAGTTTTTCTTGCTCTTCTTCAGGTAATTCATTAAAACCAAGTTGGAATTTGTAACCAATGTAGGTTCCGTGAACAGACTCATCACGAATAATCAATTTAATGATTTCCGCAACGTTGGCTAGCTTGTTGTTACCGAGATAGTAGAGGGGAGTGAAGAAACCTGAATAGAAGAGGAAGGTTTCGAGGAAGACACTGGCAACTTTCTTTTCAAGTGGGCTACCGTTTAGGTAGATTTCGTTGACAATCTCAGCCTTCTTTTGTAGGTAAGGATTGGTATTGGTCCATTCGAAAATTTCTTCAATCTCAGCCTTAGTATTCAAGGTAGAGAAGATTGATGAGTAAGATTTAGCGTGAACAGACTCCATAAATTGGATGTTATTGAAAACAGCTTCTTCATGTGGTGTACGGATGTCTGCGCGAAGGGCTTGAACCCCAGTTTCAGATTGCATAGTATCGAGAAGGGTTAAACCACCAAAGACTTTTCCAACTAAGTCTTTTTCTACATTTGATAGCTTTCTCCAGTCATCCAAGTCATTTGACAAGGGAATACGTGTATCGAGCCAGAATTGCTCCGTCAGTTTTTCCCAAGTTGATTTGTCGATGACATCTTCGATGGCATTCCAGTTAATGGCTTTGTAGTAAGTTTCCATTTGAAATCTCTTTCTGTGTTTAATATTGCGAACTCACAATTATTTCTATTTTATCATAATTCTAGAGGAGTATCGCACAAAAAGTCGGAAGCCCGACTTTTTGTTATTTCATAGTATAGATGCTTATTCTAGTTTAGTTTAGCAGGGTGAATGAATCACTTATCTGAGAAAATGTAGTTCCCTCAAGCAAAGATTAAATCACACAGCTTTCACATTGGTTAGCACCGACTTCTCCACCATCATCTGTAAAGGTACGGACGTAGTAGATAGACTTGATACCCTTGTTAAAGGCATAGTTACGAAGGATTGACAAGTCACGTGTCGTTTGTTTGTTTTCTTTCTTCCATTCGTAAAGTCCTTTTGGAATGTCACTACGCATGAAGAGGGTGAGTGAAAGTCCTTGGTCCACGTGCTCAGTTGCAGCTGCATAGACATCAATCACCTTACGCATATCCATGTCGTAAGCAGAAGTGTAGTAAGGAATGGTTTCTGTTGACAAGCCAGCAGCAGGATAGTAGATTTTACCGATTTTCTTTTCTTGACGCTCTTCGATACGTTGCGTAATCGGGTGGATAGAAGCAGAAACGTCATTGATGTAACTGATCGAACCATTTGGAGCAACAGCTAGACGGTTTTGGTGGTAAAGTCCATCTGCTTGAACCTTGTCTCGAAGTTCAGCCCAGTCAGCAGCGCTTGGGATAAAGACATCTTTGAAAAGTTCTTTAACACGGTCTGATTTTGGAACAAATTCGCCTGTAATATACTTGTCAAAGTAGCTTCCGTTAGCATAGTCTGATTTTTCAAAGTTGTGGAAGGTAATGCTACGTTCACGCGCAATATTGTTTGACTCAACTAAAGTCCAGTAGTTCATAAGCATAAAGTAGATGCTTGTAAACTCAACAGACTCAGGCGATCCATATTCAATCAATTGTTGGGCAAGGTAGCTGTGAAGTCCCATGGCACCAAGTCCAAAGGTGTGAGCTTGGCTATTTCCATGGTCGATAGTAGGAACAGCTACGATGTGTGAACTATCTGTAACGAAAGTAAGGGCACGAACCATAGCACGGATAGAACGACCAAAGTCAGGTGAAGTCATCATGTTAACCACGTTGGTTGAACCAAGGTTACATGAAACATCCGTTCCCATTTGAAGGAATTCTTGGGCATCGTTGATCAAGCTTGGTTCTTGGACTTGAAGAATCTCAGAACACAGGTTACTCATGATAATCTTTCCATCAACAGGATTTGCACGGTTAGCCGTATCAATGTTGACGACATAAGGGTAGCCAGACTCTTGTTGCAATTTAGAGATTTCAGTTTCCAAATCACGCGCCTTGATTTTTGTCTTGCGGATATTTGGATTTGCGACCAATTCATCGTATTTTTCAGTGATGTCAATGTAGTTGAATGGCACACCATACTCAAGCTCTACAGAATAAGGGCTGAAGAGGTACATTTCTTCATTTTTACGTGCTAATTCGTAGAATTTATCTGGTACTACAACACCAAGTGAAAGGGTCTTAACACGAACTTTTTCATCGGCGTTTTCTTTCTTAGTTGAAAGGAAGGCGATGATATCTGGGTGGAAGACGTTGAGGTAGACAACACCAGCGCCTTGGCGTTGACCCAATTGGTTGGAGTAAGAGAAACTATCTTCGAAGAGCTTCATGACTGGTACGACACCAGAAGCTGCTCCTTCGTAGCCTTTGATAGGTGCACCAGCTTCACGAAGGTTGCTGAGGGTAATTCCCACACCACCACCGATACGTGACAGTTGAAGGGCAGAGTTGATAGAACGGCCTATAGAGTTCATATCATCCGTAACTTGAATCAAGAAACAGGATACCAATTCTCCACGACGAGCACGTCCAGCATTCAAGAAGGAAGGAGTAGCAGGTTGGTAGCGTTGGTGGATGATTTCATTGGCAATATCGATTGCAACAGCTTCATCACCATCAGCGAAATAAAGGGCGTTAAAGAAGACGCGGTCTTCCATACTTTCAAGATAGTATTCTCCGTCGTTAGTCTTTAAGGCATATTGATTGTAAAACTTATAAGCTGCCATGAAAGACTTAAATTGGAAGTTTTGGTCTTTGATAAATTGAGCCAATTCTTCCAAAAACTCTGGACGGTATTTCTTGATAAAGGCTGTTTCGATGTAGTTGTGTTCAATGAGGTAGTTGATTTTATCTTTGATTGAATCAAAAACCATAGTGTTTGGAACTACATTTTCTTTAAAGAAGGCATCCAAGGCTTCCTTATCTTTATGAAGCATGATTTGTCCATTGACAGGACGGTTGATTTCGTTATTGAGACGGAAGTAAGTCACGTCTTCAAGATGTTTTAATCCCATAAAATTTCCCTTATCTAATTACAAAAGAAAGGCTTCTAAGTTAGCCCTAGAAGCAGTTTCTTCTGGATGATGTACTAAGATTATGCTAATTGTTTCAGTTTTCCTGGTTGGAAACCTGAAAAGACTTCAGTTGGTGTTTGGATCACAGGAGCTGCGCTGAAACCGAGCTCTTTAACTTGATCGATGTACTCAGGTTGCTCATCAAGATTGATTTCACGATAAGCGACATTATTACTGTCCAAGAAACGTTTAGTCATCTTACATTGGACACAGTTGTTTTTAGAATAAACGGTTACCATTGTGTAACTCCTCTTTCAAAATAGATTACTTTCTTAGTATATCAGAAAATAAATTTTTGTCAATGATTTGAAACTAAATATAGTGGTCTATTTTTCTACTAAAGGTTGCAAAACACAATATGTAGTGTTTGTTTTATGAAATAGTGATAATTATCCTAGAAGTAGTTTTTTGGAAAACTATATCCTGTGTTTTGTTATCTAGAATAGAAGATTTTCAGCAAGTTATCTGAAAGGAAATCGAATAAATCCCATAAAATGCTTGAAAAAAATCCTAGAAGATGGTATAATACCAAATTGTAAGGGTTATCACATATAACTCAAAAAAGAAAGAACAAAAGGAGAGTCAAACTATGGCTTCTAAAGATTTCCACGTAGTGGCAGAAACAGGTATTCACGCACGTCCAGCAACATTGTTGGTACAAACTGCAAGCAAATTTGCTTCAGATATCACTCTTGAGTACAAAGGTAAATCAGTTAACCTTAAATCAATCATGGGTGTTATGAGTCTTGGTGTTGGCCAAGGTGCTGATGTAACTATCTCAGCTGAAGGTGCAGATGCAGATGACGCTATCGCTGCAATCTCAGAAACAATGGAAAAAGAAGGATTGGCATAAGGAAAATGACAGAAATGCTTAAAGGAATCGCAGCATCTGACGGTGTTGCAGTTGCAAAAGCATATCTACTCGTTCAACCGGATTTGTCATTCGAGACTGTTTCAGTCGAAGATACAAACGCAGAAGAGGCTCGTTTGGATGTAGCTCTTGAAGCTTCTCAAAACGAGCTTTCTCTTATCCGTGAGAAAGCTGTAGGTACGCTTGGTGAAGAAGCGGCTCAAGTTTTTGACGCTCATTTGATGGTTCTTGCTGACCCAGAATTGATTGGTCAGATTAAAGAAACAATCCGTGCTAAGAAAGTCAATGCAGAAGCAGGTCTTAAAGAAGTGACTGACATGTTCATCACTATCTTTGAAGGCATGGAAGATAACCCATATATGCAAGAACGTGCAGCGGATATCCGCGACGTGACAAAACGTGTATTGGCAAATCTTCTTGGTAAGAAATTGCCAAACCCAGCTTCTATCAATGAAGAAGTAATCGTGATTGCGCATGACTTGACACCATCTGATACAGCTCAATTGGACAAAAACTTTGTAAAAGCTTTTGTAACAAATATCGGTGGACGTACAAGCCACTCAGCTATCATGGCACGTACACTTGAAATTGCAGCTGTATTGGGAACAAATAACATCACTGAAGTGGTGAAAGACGGTGATATCCTTGCCGTTAACGGAATTACTGGTGAAGTGATTATCAACCCAACAGATGAACAAGCGGCAGAATTTAAAGCAGCTGGTGAAGCTTATGCTAAACAAAAAGCTGAATGGGCACTTTTGAAAGATGCTCAAACAGTGACTGCTGACGGTAAACACTTCGAGTTGGCTGCTAACATCGGTACTCCAAAAGACGTGGAAGGTGTTAACAACAACGGTGCAGAAGCGGTTGGACTTTACCGTACAGAGTTCTTGTACATGGATTCTCAAGATTTCCCAACTGAAGATGAGCAGTATGAAGCATACAAAGCTGTTCTTGAGGGAATGAATGGTAAACCAGTGGTTGTTCGTACAATGGATATCGGTGGAGATAAGGAACTTCCTTACTTCGATATGCCACATGAAATGAACCCATTCCTTGGATTCCGTGCCCTTCGTATCTCTATTTCTGAAACTGGAGATGCAATGTTCCGTACACAAATCCGTGCCCTTCTTCGTGCTTCTGTTCATGGTCAATTGCGTATCATGTTCCCAATGGTTGCCCTTTTGAAAGAATTCCGTGCAGCCAAAGCAGTTTATGAAGAAGAAAAAGCAAACCTTCTTTCTGAAGGAGTTGCAGTTGCGGATGACATCCAAGTTGGTATCATGATTGAAATCCCTGCAGCAGCAATGCTTGCAGACCAATTTGCAAAAGAAGTAGACTTCATGTCAATTGGAACAAACGACTTGATCCAATACTCAATGGCAGCAGACCGTATGAACGAGCAAGTTTCATACCTTTACCAACCATATAACCCATCAATCCTTCGCTTGATCAACAACGTTATCAAGGCAGCTCACGCTGAAGGTAAATGGGCTGGTATGTGTGGTGAGATGGCTGGTGACCAAAAAGCTGTTCCACTTCTTGTCGGAATGGGCTTGGATGAGTTCTCTATGTCAGCAACATCAGTCCTTCGTACACGTAGCTTGATGAAGAAATTGGACACTGCTAAGATGGAAGAGTACGCTAACCGTGCCCTTACAGAGTGTTCAACAATGGAAGAAGTCCTTGAACTTCAAAAAGAATACGTTAACTTCGATTAATGTCATTAACCTTGTAACCTAGTTGCAAGGTTTTTTTGATAGTTTAAAATCAGAAATTTATTAACTAGTTCATAAAATGCTTGACAATAAAAAAAATAGGAGTAGAATATTAACTAATTAAATAACCAGTTAAGGAGTTTTTATGAAGAAACAAAATTTGTTTTTAGTGTTGTTAAGTGTCTTTCTTTTGTGTTTAGCTGCTTGTGGGCAGAAGGAAAGCCAGTCAGGTAAAGGGATGAAAATCGTGACCAGTTTTTATCCTATCTATGCTATGGTCAAGGAAGTATCTGGTGACTTGAATGATGTTCGGATGATTCAGTCAAGTAGCGGAATTCATTCTTTTGAACCTTCAGCAAATGATATCGCAGCCATCTATGATGCAGATGTATTTGTCTACCATTCACATACACTTGAATCTTGGGCAGGAAGTCTGGATCCAAATCTAAAAAAATCCAAAGTTAAGGTTTTAGAGGCTTCTGAAGGAATGACCTTAGACCGAGTCCCAGGGCTAGAAGATGTGGAAGCAGGTGAGGGAGTTGATGAAAAAACGCTCTATGATCCTCACACTTGGCTAGATCCTGAAAAAGCTGGCGAAGAAGCTCAGATTATCGCTGATAAACTTTCAGAGGTGGATAGTGAGCATAAAGAAACTTATCAGA
>NZ_JASHAR010000011.1:0-65246 GCF_047465045.1 Streptococcus mitis | reverse complement strand
TTAAACGAAGATTGAGGTCCATGAAAAGATTACGTATGAGTTCTTCCATCCCTTCAGCGACTCGAAAACGATTGATGGTGCGATAGCTGACAACCAACGGTCCTGTTAGGTACTGCATAGCGAGATTCTCAATCATCATTTTTTCGATTTTTCGACCAGAGAAAATCCTTTGTGAATAGGCAAATAGAAGAGCAGATAAAAGCATTTTAGGGTGATAAGATGGGCGACCAAAGGCATGATAGAAGGCGTGAAAATGACAATCCTCCAAGGTATTTACCACTTTTTCAATAGTAAAGACGAGATGGTCTTGTGGCAAGAAGGAACTGATTTACCAAGACTATCGTAACCATGCAAAAAAGCAACGGCAAATCCGTTGCTTTTTTTGGAAATAAGGGACTATTGTCCCAGACTCCCTTTTTTCTTATAGTCTTTTTCCGACATTGATACGATTAATAGCACGTTGCAAAGCAATCTTAGCACGACGTTCTTGATCAATCAAGTTTTTTTCATGGGCTTCTTCGATTTCATGCTCTGCTCGAAGCTTGGCACGTTCTGCACGGCTAACATCGATATCACGAGCACGTTCTGCAGAATCCGCAACGATTGTAATGATATCATTGGCAATTTCAATAACACCTCCGTTTACTGCAATCCAGTTCACGTGATCTTCATCATCAATACGTTTTACCTTTACTTCATCAACTGCTAAAACCGCAATCATATTTTCATGTCGTGGCAAGATCCCCATCTCACCATCCAGAGTTCGAACCGATACATAGCTGGCATGGTGATCATAGACGAGACCATCTGGTGTCACGATCTGGACAGTTAACTGAGCCATAGATCACCTCTTAAAATCCCATTTTTTCAGCTTTGGCAATCACATCTTCGATAGAACCTACGCCACGGAAGGCATCTTCTGGCAAGTGGTCATGTTTACCATCAAGGATTTCCTTAAAGCCACGAACAGTTTCAGCAACTGGAACATAAGAGCCTGGTTGACCAGTAAATTGTTCCGCAACGTTGAAGTTTTGTGACAAGAAAAACTGGATACGACGGGCACGAGCAACCAAGGTCTTTTCTTCATCAGAAAGCTCATCCATACCAAGGATAGCAATGATATCTTGCAATTCATGGTAACGTTGAAGAACGCGTTTTACTTCAGCAGCAACTGCATAGTGCTCCTCCCCAACGATTTCAGGTGCCAAGGCACGTGAGCTTGAAGCAAGTGGGTCAACGGCTGGGTAGATACCCAATTGTACCAACTTTCGTTCCAAGTTTGTAGTAGAATCCAAGTGAGCGAAGGCTGTTGCTGGCGCTGGGTCAGTATAGTCATCCGCTGGTACATAGATAGCCTGGATAGAGGTTACAGAACCCTTCTTAGTTGATGTGATACGCTCTTGCAATTGACCCATTTCCGTAGCAAGTGTTGGTTGGTAACCAACGGCTGATGGCATACGACCCAAAAGGGCAGATACCTCTGAACCAGCCTGAGTGAAACGGAAGATATTATCGATAAAGAGAAGCACGTCTTGGCCTTCAACATCACGGAAGTATTCAGCGATTGTCAAACCAGTAAGGGCAACACGCATACGTGCTCCTGGTGGCTCATTCATCTGACCAAATACCATGGCTGTTTTCTCGATAACTCCTGATTCTTTCATTTCCCAGTAAAGGTCGTTCCCCTCACGAGTACGTTCCCCAACACCGGTAAATACTGAAATACCACCGTGTTCTTGGGCAATGTTGTGAATCAATTCTTGAATCAAAACGGTTTTACCAACACCGGCACCACCGAAAAGTCCAACTTTACCACCTTTTAGGTAAGGGGCAAGAAGGTCGATAACCTTAATCCCTGTTTCAAGGATTTCAGAAGAGGTAGACAATTCATCAAAAGTTGGAGCTTTTTTATGAATTGGCTGACGCTCTGCGTCTTCTGTAAAAGGAGCTTCCAAGTCAATGGTATCTCCCAAAACATTGAAGACACGTCCCAAAGTTTCTTTACCTACTGGTACAGAGATTGGACGACCTGTGTCCAATACTTCCATTCCACGAGTCAAACCATCTGTTGATTCCATGGCGATAGTACGGACCATACCATCTCCCAACTCCAAGGCTACTTCAAGGACGATTTTTGTTTTTCTTTCGTCATTTTTGTAGACGACAAGTGCATTGTTAATCTCAGGAAGTTTTTCCCCTGCTGCAAACAAGACGTCTACAACGGGACCGATAACCTGAGCAATTTTACCTGAACTCATCTCCTTCTCCTATTCTATATAAGATACTGTCGGTTCCTAGCTCACCTAGGTCCTAAGTTCATTTTCATACGAGCTGGACTAGAGCCTATTCTAAGGCACTAGCTCCTGCTACGATTTCTGTAATTTCTTGTGTAATCGCCGCCTGTCTGGCACGGTTATACTGAATTGTCAAATCATTAATGACTTTCTTAGCATTATCTGTCGCTGTTTGCATGGCTGTCATACCGGCAGCATTTTCAGCTGTCTTGGCATCGATAATAGCCCCGTAAATCATACTTTCTGCAAACTGAGGCAACAACTGCTCCAAAATTTCTTCTCGGCCTGTCTCCAATTCAAAAGTCAAGCTGTAGTCTTCATCCGCTTCATTGGGATCCAAGTCAACAATCGGAAGCATTTGTTCCACACGCATTTGACTGGTTAGCGTATTGACATGGTGATTATAGCAGACATAGAGTTCATCAAAAAGTTCATTTTGGTACATTTCAACTGTTTTTGAAATAATCTTACGAACTTCATCAAAGCTAGGCTGATCCGCCAAGCCACGTAATTCATAAAGTGGTTGAATACCGCGAGCCTTAAAGAAATCAGCTCCCATTCCACCAATACAGATCATTTCAAAACCTTTACCGTCTGGATGGTATTCTTCTTTCAACTCCATAACGGCTTTCAGAATAGAAGAATTATAACCTCCAACCAAACCGCGGTCTGAAGTGATGACGATATAGCCTGTCTTCTTCACAGGACGGCTAATCAACATCGGATTGGTTGAACCACCAGCTCCATTACCATGGAGGATATCTGTCAAGAGTTTGCGGACTTTCTGAGCGTAAACTTGGAAGTTGCGAGCAGCTTCTTCAGAGCGACCAAGCTTAGCAGCTGATACCATTTGCATAGCATTAGTGATTTGACTCGTATTTTTTGTTGAGGCGATTTTTGTTTTAATATCATTTAGAGATACTGCCATCTGACACCTCTATTCTTATTGGAAGCTGGTTTGATTGAGAAACTCTGTAATCGCAGCATCCAAGACTGCTTCTTCTGGCAAGTCTTTTGTATCACGAATGGTTTCCAAAATCTCTGGATGTTGAGCATCAAAGAAGGCATGGAACTCTTCCTCGAAACGAACAATGTCATCTACTGGAACAGTATCCAAGAAACCGTGTGTCAAAGCATAGAGAATGGTTACTTGTTTCTCAACAGGCAATGGTTTGTGAACAGGTTGTTTCAAGACTTCAACTGTACGACGTCCACGGTTCAACTTAGCCTGTGTTGCTGCGTCCAAGTCAGAACCAAACTTAGTGAAGGCTTCCAACTCACGGTATGAAGCAAGGTCGATACGAAGTGTACCAGCAACCTTTTTCATTGCTTTGATTTGTGCAGAACCACCTACACGAGATACAGATGAACCCGCATCGATAGCTGGACGAATACCTGCATTGAAAAGACCATCACCAAGGAAGATTTGTCCATCAGTGATAGAAATCACGTTGGTTGCGATATAGGCAGAGATATCTCCTGCTTGTGTCTCGATAAATGGTAGGGCTGTAATTGATCCACCACCAAGTTCATCAGAAACTTTAGCTGAGCGCTCAAGCAAACGGCTGTGAAGGTAGAAAACATCCCCTGGGAAAGCTTCACGACCTGGAGGACGACGAAGCAAGAGAGACAGTTCACGATAAGCTACCGCTTGTTTTGATAAATCATCATAAACGATCAAAACATGCTTACCTTGGTACATAAATTCTTCCGCCATGGCAACCCCAGCATAAGGAGCTAGGAAGAGCAATGGAGATGGTTGTGAAGCAGAGGCTGTCACAACGATTGTGTAGTCCAAGGCACCGTACTGACGTAGTGTTTCTACTTGTGTACGAACTGTTGATTCTTTTTGTCCAATCGCAACATAGATACAGATCATATCTTGACCTTTTTGGTTCAAGATTGTATCAATCGCAATAGTTGTTTTCCCTGTCTGACGGTCCCCGATAATCAACTCACGTTGACCACGACCAATCGGTACAAGGGCGTCAATAGCTTTCAAACCAGTTTGCAATGGTTCTGATACAGACTTACGTTGCATAACACCAGGAGCTGGTGCTTCTACTGGACGAGTTTTATCAGTGTGGATTTCTCCAAGACCATCAACTGGACGACCAAGCGGATCCACAACACGACCAATCAGACTTTCACCTACTGGGACTTCCATGATTTTCCCTGTACGGCGGATTGTATCGCCTTCACGGATATCTGTAAAGTCACCTAGGATGATAATACCAACGTCTGTTGACTCCAAGTTTTGAGCCATACCATAAGAGCCGTTTTCAAAAATCAACAACTCTCCACTCATGGCATTTTCAAGGCCGTGAGCACGCGCGATACCGTCCCCGATATAGGTTACAACACCTGTTTCAGTCACATCAAAATTGGGTTTGAAATTTTCAATTTGTTGCTTAATTAAAGCGCTGATTTCTTGTGCGTTAATTGCCAAAAGAACACCACTTTCTATTTCAAATTTTCTTTAACAACTTTAAGTTGTTGTTTAATACTCACATCAATTGTCTTGTGATTGGCAAAAATGACAAAACCACCAATAAGACTTTCATCGATTTGTTCTTTTACACTCCTTACTTTAAGAGACATTTTTTTCTCAATCAAAGGGAGCAAGCGACTCTTTTGTTCATCAGTTAAAGGATGAGCTGACGTAATCGTCACTTCAAATCGATTTGTTTCTTTTTCAAGTCGGTTCAAGCAATCTACAAGAATATCATAAAAAAGATTTGCTCTGTGATTGTAGATAAGAACCTGAATAAAGTTTTGCAATAAAGTCGACACTGAATCTTGGAAGAACGCAATCGTTTTTTCCTTGTCAGACTCGTCTACTGCCACTTTTTTTAAAAAAGAAGGTAAACCTGTTTCTTCAGCAACTTGCTTGATTTGAGCTAAGTCTGAAAAGATACGGTCTTCTTCTCCTTTTTCTAAAACCAATTGGACAAAAGGCATGCTGTATTTTTCAATTACCTTTACTGTTTTCTTGTCCATTAAGCTTCTCCTAGCTGATCGATATACTGATCAATGAGTTCTTTATGGGCATGACCGTCAAGGTTTTGTGAGATGATTTTACCAGCCAAGCTGATTGTCAAATCTGCTACCTCACCCTTAACGCTTTGTAAAGCTTCAGCTTTATTTTGAGCAATTTCTTGGTTCGCTTTTTCTTTCAAGCGTCCTGCTTCTAGCTTAGCATCTGCTAAAATACTAGCTTTGCTTTTCTCAGCTGTTTCTTTCGCATTCTCAATGATTGTCTTAGCTTCTTTACGGCTACCAGCCAATTCATCTTCGCGTTTTTGAGCCAATACTTCTGCTTTTTGACGTGCTTGTTCAGCTCCGTCAATATCTGCTGCAATTTTTTCTGCTCTTTGTTCGAAAATGCTAGCCAAATTTGACCAAGCATATTTCTTAACCAAGACTAGCAAGAGAATAAAGGAACCAGCGATTAGTATAAAATCACCAAGTAATTCACCTACTGTTACATTCATAAACTACTCCTTTCTATTCTTCATCATTAATTTTATTTCCTAGGTACATTGAAGATAACAATGTAAATACATATGCTTGTACACAAGAAATAAAAACAGAAAATGCAGTCCAGATTAGATTTGTTCCAAAAGCAATAGGATACCAATAGAAGGCCTGATGAGAAAGTAGGACTAACATACTTGCCATCACTTCCCCTGCAA
Source organism: Streptococcus mitis (assembly GCF_047465045.1). GTDB lineage: Bacteria > Bacillota > Bacilli > Lactobacillales > Streptococcaceae > Streptococcus > Streptococcus mitis_DT. Next base: position 59,257 of record NZ_JASHAR010000011.1, on the reverse strand, counting down.
AGATATTACCAAAGACCCGCAATGCAAGTGAAAGGAGATTGGTAACTTCTTCCAAGAGATTCATTGGTGTCATAAAACCTGGTGTTACAAATGCTTTTAAATACTTTTTGATTCCACGACGACGAATTCCTTCTACGTGGGTCATTAAGATAATTGTAAAAGACAAGACCAAGTCAAATGACAAATTTGCTGTTGGTGAGGTCCAAAGATTTACACCATCTGTAGTCTGAATTCTAGCCATTAAGCCAATATTATTTGCAATGGCCATAAATAGGAATAAACAGAAATAAAAGAGAGAATAATCCTTTATCATTGGACCAAGGTTTGATTTTGTAAATCCAACAACAAAATCAAATAAATACTCTAATACATTTTGTTTTCCTGTGGGTCTCAAAGTCATATTTCGAGTTGCCCAATAAATAAAGCCAAAAATAAGTGCTACAGTCAACAAAGTCAAAACTACTATGGTTAAATTAAAGGTAACAGGACCAATATTGATGGTTGGATTAATACTTTCTTCCATCTAAAATCCTCCCTTTTTCAATTTATACTTCTTTTATTTGATGATAAATGAAAAGACAAGAGTAACGAAGAAAGTACCTTCAATAAAGGCAACCCCTAGGATCATCAAACTACGTAGTTCTGAGATGATATCTGGTTGGCGAGCAACTGATTTCAACAAACCGTTCATCAACATACCTTCACCAAGAGATACACCCATACAGGCAAGACATAGACCGAAAAATGTTAAATTCATGACGAATTCTCCTTTTAATTAAAATTTACTTACTTAGTTTAGTCCTAAAAATTGAATTTGTCAACTTTTTACTTACGTTGAAAGCGTTTAATGAAAATTATTTACATTTTTACTATTTTTTAGCTTATTATATAGAAAAATTTGGAAAAAACTTGTAATAAATCCCTCCATTATCTAGATCTTTCTGAAAAATAATGAAAAAATCCGAGATGAAATCTCGGATGGAAATTAATATATTTTCTTTAACCTAATGTTCTTTTAATAAGTAGGATTAAAGGGAAAGCAACTAGAAAGCTTTCGTCTCCTACATGCTTATTAAGCACGAACTGTGACGCTGGTGCCATCTTCTTTATAAAGATTGATGAGTCCTTCTTTGAGAGCTCGAACCATATCTCCAGCTTGAACAGGTTGTGGGACTTTGATTGTCAAGAGTTCCATTGGATTTGGAGCGCGGTCAATTTTATTGCCTTTGGCATCATGTAAATCTTCGATATACGTTTCAAAATGACGGAAACCTGGGCCATAAAACTCAACTTGGTCGCCTTCATTAATGACGTTCCGTTGGCGAATGGTCGCTGTTTGCGTCGCATCATCATAAGAAACCACTTCAGCGACAAACTTATACTCAGGAATTTTACGACGAGCACCAAATAACTGTTCATTTTCAGATGGTGTACCGTAGTAGAAACCTGTTGCCAATTCACGTTGGGCAACCTTCCACATTTCATCAATCAAGTCTTGCTTGATAGCTTCAAATTTTTCTGGACTTTCTAGATAAGCATCAACAGCTGCCTTGTAGCAGTTGGTTACTGTTGATACGTAGTGAATAGACTTCATACGTCCTTCGATTTTTAGACTGTCCACACCATTTTCAATCATATCTGGGATATGGTCAATCATGGACATGTCAACAGCTGACATTGAAAATTCTTCTGGGATTTCCCCTTTCAAACTCTTGCGTTCTTTCCCAAATGGCATATCGTAAAGATCATACTTCCAACGGCAAGACTGAGAGCAACCGCCACGGTTAGCATCACGCATACTCATATGGTTTGAAAGAGTACAACGACCAGAGTAAGAAATACACATGGCTCCGTGGACAAAGGCTTCAATCTCAACATCTGTACGTTTGCGGATTTCTGCCAATTCTTCCATTGAAACCTCACGCGCCAAAACGACACGAGTTAAGCCCAGTTCCTTCCAAAACTCAAGAGTTTCATAGTTTGTGGCACTTGCTTGGGTAGAGAGGTGGATTTCAAGACCTGGTGCTTCTGTAGCCGCAATCATAATCAAGGCTGGATCAGACACGATAACTGCCGCAATGCCGATATCACGTAGTTTACGGAACCACTCACCAGCACCAGCTTCATTTCCTTCGTGCATAACCATGTTGGCAGCCACATAAACCTTAGCACCATACTTAGCCGCAAACTGGACACCTTCTTCCATCTGTTCGAAAGTAAAGTTTCCGGCACGGCTACGAAGACCATAGGCCTGACCACCGATAAAGACAGCATCTGCTCCATACTGAACAGCTACTTTTAGCTTCTCTAAAGTCCCTGCAGGTGATAAAACCTCAGGACGTTTTAATGTTTTTGTCATGTTTTCTCCTATTTGCAATATAAAAGTTTGACGTTTTTCTTTCTCATTTTATAGTAAATAAGTGATAAAATCAAGCCTAGACAGATTGTTTTGACAATTCTAATCTTTTAAGAAAGCAAAAAAACTAGCCTTTCTAGACTAGTTATTCTCAAGATAAAATTCAAAACGTTCGCCTACATACTGACTTTTTACGTATTCAAATGCAGTACCATCTTCTAGGTAGGAAACCTGAGTCAAACCAAGAATAGCATGTCCTTTTTCAACTTCCAAATAGTGGGCAATCTTTTCTTTAGCAAGACGAGCATAGATTGTCTGCTGTGATTTACCAATACGGTAGCCATGTTTTTGCAAGGTTTGGAAGAAATGACTGGTGATTTCTTCTTTTTTAAAGTCCTTAATGAATTTTTCAGGAATAGAAGCAACTTCATAAACCAGAGGAACTTTGTCGGCATAGCGGACACGCTCCATTCGGATAATATTTTCCGTTGGAGAAATTCCTAACTTGGCAACTTCCTGCTCATTGGGAATGGTTTTTCTGTAGGAAATGAGCTGGCTAGAGGGAACTTTACCTTGGGACTTAACAATTTCAGTAAAACTGGTTGTCCCTCGCATCTTTTCTTGTACTCGAGTACTGGAAACAAAGGTGCCGCTTCCTACACGACGCTCTAAAACGCCTTCTTCGACTAATAGAGATACAGCTTGGCGAAGGGTCATGCGACTGACTGCAAACTGCTCTGCTAAATCTCGTTCACTGGGAAGCCTCTCACCAATGGCCCAACGATGTTCGTCAATATCCTTTTTAATCTGATCATGGATTTTCATATAAGCGGGTAGCATATTTTTCACTTCATTTCTATCTTTTCTCTATTGTACCCCAATAAACTAGAAAAAGTCAAACTTCGCCTTGTTTAGTTGGTAATTCGCCCTTATTTGTGATAGAATATTGAAAAAAGATATTTCTTTTGAGAAAGGAAAAAGATGAGCAACATTTCAACTGATTTGCAAGATGTAGAAAAAATCATCGTATTGGACTATGGTAGCCAGTACAACCAGCTGATTTCACGCCGTATCCGTGAGATTGGTGTTTTTTCAGAACTAAAAAGTCATAAAATTTCAGCTGCTGAAGTTCGTGAAATCAACCCTGTAGGAATCATCCTTTCAGGTGGTCCAAACTCTGTATACGAAGATGGTTCATTCGATATTGACCCAGAAATCTTCGAACTTGGAATTCCTATTTTGGGAATTTGTTACGGTATGCAGTTGTTGACCCATAAACTTGGAGGGAAAGTTGTCCCTGCAGGTGACGCTGGAAATCGTGAATACGGTCAATCAACTCTAACTCACACACCATCAGCGCTTTTTGAATCAACGCCTGATGAACAAACTGTTTTGATGAGTCATGGTGATGCAGTTACTGAGATTCCTGCTGATTTCGTTCGTACTGGAACTTCAGCTGACTGCCCTTATGCAGCCATTGAAAACCCTGATAAACATATTTACGGTATCCAATTCCACCCAGAAGTTCGTCACTCTGTATACGGAAATGATATCCTTCGTAACTTTGCTCTTAACATCTGTAAGGCTAAAGGCGACTGGTCAATGGATAACTTCATCGACATGCAAATTCAAAAAATCCGTGAAACAGTCGGTGATAAACGTGTCCTTCTTGGCCTTTCAGGTGGGGTTGATTCATCTGTCGTTGGTGTTCTTCTTCAAAAAGCAATTGGCGATCAATTAATCTGTATTTTTGTGGATCACGGTCTTCTTCGTAAAGGAGAAGCGGATCAAGTTATGGACATGCTTGGTGGTAAGTTTGGTTTGAATATCGTCAAAGCAGACGCTGCAAAACGCTTCCTTGACAAACTTGCTGGTGTTTCTGACCCTGAACAAAAACGTAAAATCATCGGTAACGAGTTTGTCTATGTATTTGATGATGAAGCAAGCAAGCTCAAAGATGTAAAATTCCTTGCTCAAGGAACTCTTTATACAGACGTGATTGAGTCTGGTACGGATACAGCTCAGACGATCAAGTCACACCACAACGTTGGTGGTCTTCCAGAAGACATGCAGTTTGAATTGATTGAACCACTTAACACTCTTTACAAGGACGAAGTTCGTGCTCTTGGTACAGAACTTGGCATGCCAGACCATATCGTATGGCGCCAACCATTCCCAGGACCAGGTCTTGCTATCCGTGTTATGGGTGAAATCACTGAAGAGAAACTTGAAACCGTTCGTGAATCAGATGCTATCCTTCGTGAAGAAATTACCAAAGCTGGTCTTGACCGCGATATCTGGCAATACTTCACAGTTAATACAGGTGTTCGTTCAGTCGGTGTTATGGGTGACGGTCGTACGTATGACTACACAATTGCAATCCGTGCTATCACCTCTATCGATGGTATGACTGCTGATTTTGCAAAGATTCCATGGGAAGTACTTCAAAAAATCTCAGTGCGTATCGTAAATGAAGTGGATCATGTTAACCGCATCGTCTATGATATTACAAGTAAACCACCTGCAACCGTTGAGTGGGAATAGAGTTAATAAGTTTAAAAGGCTTTAGAAATATTGATTTCTAAAGCTTTTTATTTTGCATTAACAATATTTTAACAACAAAAACTATTTTTCAGTATTTAAACCTAATATCTTTTTAACCTTTTTGTACTTTCTATATACATACCTTTCTTAGACTCTCTAACAATTCTAGAATAATCTCCATTATCCTCGCGCAATTCATAAACACGGTAAAAATCATTATTATATTCAAACTCACTAATCAAATCTATTTCTTTATTTATTATTTCCTTACTACCTAAATTTTCTGAATACTTCCTGAGCTCTATTAACCAATTAAACACCTATTAATCAATTTTTAAATGTATCTTACCCTTCACTACATCCGGTATATATTTTGAAGTAATCTCATATTCAATCGTTTGAGGAACATTCTCAAACATTAGTATCGATGGAAATGCCATTGAGGAGTTATGTTTCAAATACTCAATGCCAAATCTTAAAATATCAAATTCTGAATTTGTAAAATTTTTATATATAAATATGTGTTCTAAAGAGTTTTTATAGTTGTATTTTTGTTCTTCATAACCAGGTCTTATAGTATATGCGATAAGCGGATTAATATTAATTCTTTCTATATTTGATGGGATTATTTGAAAATAAGCGTAAGCATCAACTGAGTCACTTTCTTTAATTTTAAATAGAAATTCATCTAATTCAATTCCCTGTATCTCCTCAATTATGTTTTCTCCTGGATAAAGTAAGTTATTATGTTTTAGCAGACAACCTTTTGGTACCATCAGTTTTATATCGATATCTTCATCATATGTTTTACCTAAGTTAGAAACGATTAATTCGACAAATTTAATGTTATCTATGTATGTGAAATATTCAATATACCCTTTGTAAGATATTATTTCCCAATATAATTTGTTTAATTTAGAAAAGCGTTTCTTTTCCTTGTCAGACCCTATATACGAAGGACTACTGTTACCGAAAGGAATTTTCACCTGAAATTTATCTTTCCTTAAATTTCCTAAGTACCAAAAATTTTCATGTAGTTTGATTTGGTTTTCTTTAGCGAAATCATTTATAGTATCTTTGAATTCATCACTAATAACCACAGAATCAGCCATTTTATAAAGAAAATCAACATTCGCATCTTCTTTTGAAGGCATGATCAACTTTTTAGTTTTATCTTCTAATATACCTGATTCTTCAGAAATTACGGTACTGTTTAGTTCATCTATATATTCATTAATCCTACTTTGCTTTTCATTGATAAATTTTGACTCCAGTAAACTAAATTGTTTAGGTAAAACATTTTCGTCAGATAATGTATTTTTATCCCTTATTGTCACAAACGGTTTTATATTTTCGTTTTGATAAGTTTCTTTTTCTGAAATTAATTTTAAAAAATAAAGTGATAGATGATTTGTAAAAAGCCTTTGAAAATCACTCTCGTCATTAACTATAAAAAATATCCCTCTATCTTTATATCTTTCTTTAAATTCTTGCACTTTTTCATATTGCTTAATGTCTATATTAGACGGAATTATCGGAGCTTCTAAAAAGTACATAAAAACTTGTTTATCAGCTGATAGCATCTCCTCAATTTCTTCTTCCGTTCCTGATCCATAATTATCTGTTGCTGTACCAAATCTTGTCCAAAATATAGCAACAGCTGCATCACATTCCCTAACAATTTGCTTATTCAATAATTCCTGTGGTTTATCACCTGATTCAGGAAAACTATCCGTTGACCAATGCTTGATTGATACTTGTATATTATTCAAACTACCATATAGTTTATTAAAATTATCAACAGCTTCCTTAATTAATTGAAGATAGCCAGTAACATCCCCGGGACACGAAATTAATAAATCGTAAATAGTCACTCCTTCTCTTAGCATCTATGTATCCTCCGAAAATTTAATACTATACAAATCTAACCTATTATAATTATAAATCAATAAAATCAAATTCTCTTACTGTTTTATTGGTTATAAACAATTGGAAATGAATGGTTTAGAACAAAGGTATCTACAACACAAAAGAGTAAATTAGGCTATGTTAATAGCATTTATCCCTTAGAGACTGCTCTTGTAAAAACTTATGGCAATGATGTAAAGCCATATTGGAAAAAAGATGATATTAATAAAGCAACAGAGAAAACCAGTAATCGTATAGTGAGATTTATCTTTGGATAAAAAATAGTGTAGGCTGAAGAGAATTCTTTAAAACTAGCTTGCTACAATTATTCTTTGTCAGATTTAAATGAAGTAACAATAGAAAATAAGAACGGAAATAGATTTTCCTGTAAGATAATACCGCTGGAGCATGAACTTCAGTGGTATTATTTTTTATGATTTCAATATTAGGAAAATTTCTCAACCTCTACTCCTCTTTTTAAATCCCTGAAACCATGCTATAATATAGTAAGTATAGCTCCAATAACCTGACTATAAAAGTCAGCGATAAAGATTTCTTACATCATCCGTAAGTGTTATTCTGCTCGGATTCATATTATAATGAAAGTAACAAATGAAAGTAACAAAAGATGGAGGTGTTTCACATGGACACAATTTTACGAGTAGAATCATTAAAAAAGCATTATGGAAAAGAACCGAATATCACCGAGGCCTTGAACGGCATATCTTTTCAAGTTGTAAAAGGTGAGTTCTTAGGGATTATGGGGAGCAGTGGATCTGGGAAAACAACACTTCTTAACTGTCTCGCCACTATCATCAAGCCAACTGACGGTTCCATTCAAATGCAAGAAAAGGATTTAGGTCAGTTAAAAGGTAGTCAGTTAGCTGATTATCGTGGTAAGGAAATTGGCTACCTCTTTCAGAATTTTGAGCTTTTGGACAATCTGACAGCCAAAGAAAATATTTTACTTCCCTTGTCTTTGCACAAGGTCGATGCCAACGAAAGCAAGGTTCGGTTAGAATTGCTTTCCCAATATCTAGATATTTCTGAACTTCTGGATAAGTTCCCATCTCAATTATCAGGTGGTCAACGGCAAAGGGTAGCTGCTGCGCGTGCCTTGATTTTAGACCCTAAGATTGTATTTGCGGATGAGCCCACAGGGGCTTTGGATTCAAAAAATGCGACCATTTTGATGCAAAAATTAGCTGAAATGAATCAAGTGGAAGAAACCACCATTCTCATGGTGACCCACGATTCAGTCGCTGCCAGCTTTTGCAACCGCATCTTGTTTATCCAAGACGGAAAACTATTCCATGAAATTCGACGCGATTATCCAAGAGAAAGTCAAGAAGATTTTTACCACAGAATACTAAAGGTCATGTCTGCACTGGCTGGAGGTGATGGCAATGTTTTCTAAATTAGTCTCAAGAAATAGCAAGAGGGATCGAAAGAATAATGGCTTGTATTTCAGTTCCATGGTTCTTTCTATTATCTCCTTTTACATCATCCTTTCTTTGTCCCATCAAGATGTGATGATCTTTCTCAAACAAATAGAGAGTGACGCTGTAAATAAACTCTTTAGCATGATTCCCATTCTTTATGTAGCAACCCTCTTTATTCTCTTTTTTCTAGTCTACTTCGCAAGCAGTATGCAGATGGAAAGGAGAAAACATGAATTTGGTGTCTATCTAACGCTAGGGATGCGAAGAAGCAAACTGTTCTTGCTGCTCCTACTCGAGGATTTGAGAAACAGTATCCTTGCTCTTGGAATAGGTCTTCCAATTTCAATCTTGATTTCAGAACTGATTAGCCTAATAACCGCTAAAATTGTTGGGCTAGGGATTATTGAACATCAATTTTCTCTATCTACTACAGCTCTACTGTATACAGTCATCGGCTTCCTAGCCGTAAAATTAGCTGTTTTTGTCCTTTTAAGTGCAAAAACAGCCAATAAGGAAATCGGAAACCTGCTTGCCTATTCTCCTTCTGGGATGAAGAAACTACTCCCCAAGGGGGTGTACCTTCTTGCTTCTGTCCTAGGGATTGTACTTCTTGGAACAGCCTATTACATGGGTATGAGTGGACGAGCTTGGGAGAGTGTCATAACCATGGGCATCACTGTTTTCTTGGGGACTCTAGGAACTATCCTCCTCTTCTTTGGTATGCGTTTATTTATAGACTTTTTGGTCAAGCTTGGAAACAATCGAAAACTTCATGCCTATAATTTTAGACAGATTCAGGAATTAGTTATCCAGCGCTCAACTATACTGGCCATCTGCTCCCTCTTAATCTTCTCTGCCTTGTGCCTCTTTGGAGCAGGTGTTGCCATTGCAAGTGGCAATTCAGGCAATCAAATCCACATATTGGATTATACATTCAGAGATAGCAAGCAGGATACAGATGAAAATCTTGATGTAAATACAGTAAAAAAAGAGCTTGAAGCAGCTGGACTGGCATCACAGTTTTCAAAGATTCTACAAATCAAAGTGGGCAAACCGAAAGAACACGAGTCCGTGTCCTTTGAACAGTTCATCAAGGTATTGAAAGAGCAAAAAGAAAGTAAAAACAAGGAAGTCTTAGTCCATAATTTCCAGAAGTATATAAGTTGCCACCTTTTGCCACTCTCTGAATACAATGAACTTAGAAAGGCTGCAAACCTCCCTTCTCTAGAATTAACTAGTAAGGAAGCCTACTTGTATATGGGAAAAGATTTTCTCCCGGATGAGAATCTAGTTAACTCTGTTCTGAAAGCAAACCCTCAAGTCAACGTCATGGGAAATGATATAAAATTGATTGGGGAGGTGCAGTCTTTACCAATTGTAACGGACCGTGAAATCACCCTCTCTGTCGGCCTCATTCTTCCAGATGAGACCTTTATGAGTTATACTGATAGTAAATACTCGAACTATGTCAGTGGCATTCTAGCTCCTGATTTGGTCAAGGAAAAAGGCCTGATGAAAGCTATCTCAGATACCAATAAAAAGCTGAATCAAAGTCCTCTTGGCTATGAAAGTTATATACAAAATATGGGAAGACAATTATTTTACATTATCTCTGCCAGCTATATCACTATCTATCTAGCTATCATCTTCCTTGTTGTCGCAAATACAATCATCGGCGTTCAATTTTTGATGGGGCAGAGACAATCCTATAGACGATACCAGACCTTAATCCATCTTGGTGCCAACTATGAAACTCTTTGTAGATCTTCAGAAAAGCAAATCAATTGGTATTTTGGTCTGCCAATAGTCCTTGCACTTATCAGTAGTAGCTTCGGAGTGAGCTCCCTCCTCACAGGAATAGTACCAGCCAGTGCAAGAATGGCCATGGGGCAAAAATTTATCACAGCCATGCTGATAGTACTGCTGTTAGCTGGATTTGAAGTTATCTATATAAAAATTGTAAAGAAAAATAGCAACAAGTACTTGTTGTCATTAATGGAACCCAAAAGAGATGAATAAGGTAGAATAAAATAGGAAAAGGAGGAGCCGATATGAAGCATATTCTGGTTATTGAAGATGAAGCCTTGATTCGAGATGAAATTGTCATTTTGTTAGAGAAAGCGGGTTATCAAGTTGATAACTTGACTGACTTCAAAGATACAAGCCAGCAAGTATTGCAATACGATACGGATTTAATCGTACTGGATTTGAATTTACCAGGAGAAACAGGTTTTCAAATTTGTAAAAATCTCAAGTCCAAACGCTCTGTGCCCATATTGGTTCTCACCTCCCGTGAACAACTAAAAGATGAGATTTACGCCCTAAAATTAGGGGCTGACGAGTACTTAACAAAACCTTTCAAGAAAGAAAGATTCTTGGCTCGTATAGAAAACATCTTGAAACGCTATGAAGGTAGACAAAATTTGCTTGAAAAAGATAATTTCCTGCTGGATAAAAATACCTATACTCTTTATATCAACGGACATTCGATTTTACTCCCTCAAAATCAAGGGAAATTGTTAGAAACCTTATTAGTGGCAACTGATTCTGTCGTCACAAAAGAAGAACTAAGTATGAAACTGTGGAATACAACTGAGTTCATCGATGAAAATGCCCTACAAGTAAACATTGCAAGGCTGAAAAAGGTGATGAAACAGTCTGGCATTGCCCTTAAAGTCAAGTCCGTCAGAGGTATTGGTTACAAGCTAGAAGAGGTAAGTCCAGATGAAACATAATCTAAAATATCTAGCTAGTTATCTGCCTTGGTTACTTGTTCTCTTAGCATTTGATCTATTCACAGCTGTCCTGCTTTGGCTTTCAGATGTGAGAATGTTTCAAGCTCTCATCCTTCTCTATATTTTAGCCACCGTCCTGCTTTTTTTCATCCTATCATTCTTACTTATAAGAAAAGAAAGAAAAAAATCCGCTGCTTATAAATCCTTCATAGCCAACCCTAAGATCGATACTGAACTTGAATTATTGAATTTATCAAGTGCCTCAGAGAAAGAAAGCATTGAAAAAATAGCAGATACACTTTATCAAAAGCAGGCTCAAATAGGAAAACTCAACTCATTACTAGCCGAGTACGAGGACTATGTTGAAAAATGGGCGCATGAGATTAAACTTCCTTTATCGCTTCTTTCCCTCCTTTTAGATAATCAAAGTGACCAACTACCTGAGGATACTGCTTTTAAATTGGACTATGTGAAAAATCAAATCCAAGGAAATGTATCACAGATCCTATTCTACTACAGGGTGAAAAGTGAGAAAAATGATTTTCTATTTGAAGACCTTGACCTAGAAGAGTGTATCCAAGATCTTTTGGAGAACTTTGATCCCTTGCTCAAAGAAAAGAATTTTACGATTAAGTTAGAGAACATACAAGGAACCTGCTACACCGATCAACGCAGTTTTGGATTTATCCTGTCTCAAATACTAGCCAACGCCCTTAAATATAGCTCTGACAAACCAGAACTCAAGATTTCTATGTCAAGTGACAAGGGGCGCAAAACCCTGATTATTAGGGATAATGGGTGTGGAGTTAAAGCTTGCGACCTCCCTCATATCTTTGAAAAAGGATTTACAGGTGATTCAGGAGAGACAAGGAAAAAATCAACAGGCATGGGGCTCTATCTTGTCAAACAATTAGCAGATGCTTTAAAAATCGACATCGTAGTAAAATCCGAATGGATGCATGGATTTGAAATCTCTCTTTCTATTTCGTAATGTTTCGATTCAGAAAATTGCCTAATCATAGAAAGCACATATTTTATACCAAAAAGGAAAGCACTTCTGCTTTCCTTTTTTACTTACGTTTCTTCTTCGCTTTTTTCATTTTATTCGCCATGCGTTTCATAGACTGTTTCATGGCAAATTCACCGATTTTACCTTTGAGTCCGCCACCAAACATCTGGCTCATATCTGGCATTCCTGCTCCTCCGAGAGCTGACAAGTCAGGCATACCACCTTGTCCCATCATGCCTTCAAGGGCAGACATATCCATTCCTCCCATATTTGGCATATTTTTAGGAAGGTTATTTGGATTGATACCCATTTGCTTCATCATCTTGTTCATATCGCCAGACATAACACCCTGCATGAGCTGTTTAGCTTGGTTAAAGTCTTTGATGAATTTATTGACTTCGACAAAGGTATTTCCAGAACCTGCAGCGATACGACGGCGACGGCTTGGATTTAACAAATCTGGATTTTCACGCTCTTCAGGCGTCATAGAAGACACAATGGCACGTTTGCGCGCAATCTGGCGCTCATCCACCTTCATATTTTGAAGGGCTGGATTGTTGGCCATACCTGGAATCATCTTGAGCAAGTCTTCCATCGGTCCCATGTTTTGCACCTGATCCAACTGATCGATGAAATCATTGAAATCGAAGGTGTTTTCACGCATCTTTTCAGCCATTTCAAGGGCTTTTTGCTCATCGTATTCCTGAGAAGCTTTCTCAATCAAAGTGAGCATATCCCCCATGCCAAGGATACGGCTAGACATACGGTCTGGATGGAAGGTTTCAATGTCCGTAATCTTTTCACCTGTACCAGTGAACTTGATTGGTTTTCCTGTGATGTGACGAACAGATAGAGCCGCACCACCACGAGTATCCCCATCAATCTTAGTAAGGATAACCCCAGTCACTTCCAACTGAGCATTAAACTCACGCGCAACATTGGCCGCTTCCTGACCAATCATGGCATCAACAACGAGCAGAATTTCATTTGGTTGAGCCAGTGCTTTCACGTCACGAAGCTCATTCATCAAAAGCTCATCAATCTGCAAGCGCCCTGCCGTATCAATCAAGACATAGTCGTTGTGATTGGCTTGGGCTTGTTCCAAACCTTGACGTACAATCTCAACAGCTGGAACCGCTGTTCCAAGAGCGAAAACAGGCACATCAATCTGTTGCCCCAAGGTCTTAAGCTGATCAATGGCAGCAGGACGATAAATATCCGCTGCAATCATCAAAGGACGGGCATTTTCTTCCTTCTTGAGTTTGTTAGCCAATTTACCTGCAAAGGTTGTTTTACCAGCCCCTTGCAAACCGACCATCATGATAATCGTCGGAATCTTAGGTGACTTGATAATTTCTGCCGTATCAGAACCTAAAACAGCTGTCAGTTCCTCATCAACGATTTTAATAATCTGTTGCGCTGGATTAAGGGTATCAATGACTTCGTGTCCGACTGCACGCTCACGAACTTTTTTGATAAAGTCCTTTACAACAGGCAAGGCAACGTCCGCTTCAAGTAAGGCCAAGCGAATCTCTTTAGTTGCCTCTTGGACATCAGCCTCTGAGATTTTTCCTTTTTTACGTAGATTTTTAAAGACGTTCTGCAAACGTTCTGTTAAACTTTCAAATGCCATGTTTCTTCCTCTTATTCTCTATTATCAATGCTTGTTAAAATTTCTATCTGCTCCTGCAGAAAATCATCCTTGGGATAGCGCTCCAAAATCTGGTCAAAAATCTGACTGCGGACAATGTAGTCCGAGTACATGTGCAATTTCATCTCATAATCTTCCAGAATCTTTTCTGTCCGCTTGATATTGTCGTAAACAGCCTGACGACTGACACCGAACTCTTCAGCAATCTCAGCAAGGCTGTAATCATCAGCATAGTAGAGCTCGATATAATTCATTTGCTTATCTGTCAACAGCGCTGCATAAAATTCAAAGAGCGCATTCATACGATTGGTTTTTTCGATTTCCATAACTTTTATTATACCAAAAAATCTATTATACTTCTACATTAGAAATCATTCTAATAGAGATAGAAAAATAATGGTAATTTCTCAAAGTAACTTCCACTTGACTTTTATTTTTCGGTTCAGCCTCGTTTTTTTGAGAGCCCAAGCGGTGTTTTTTCCAATTCAAGTCAATCTCAACTCTCAGTTGTCACTCATAAACTTAGCTTGTTTGTCTGGGACTTTGTGAGTATATTTGTGGTTATTGGCTGCGGCTTTGATATGAATTCCATCAATGAAAATCTCAGTTTGATCAATCAAACTTTGCCCCATACAATAGATAAGACGTGATTAAAAATTTCCTCGATTACTTCCTTATATTGAAAACGACGGCTGTAATTCTTGTCATAAGTTGTAAAATAAGAAATCTTATCGTTTAAACTCAAACCCAGAAACTAGCGATAGATGGTATTGACCTCAATGTCCTTGATGGTTTGTCTCATGAAACGGATACCATAGAATGTCCACACCTCACCCAGCAGTCCAACAACTAACCAACTCTAGCCCTTAACCCCAGCGATTTCAAATCGTTGGGGTTTTCGTGAAAAAGTGCTTGACTCTTCCTCTATGGAGAGTTATGATGGACACACCAATAAAGCAGCAGAATCCCTACGCTGGAATGCCAAAATTCAGACAGCCAAGATTTTCACGATATTTCGGTCTGGACGCTTCAAAAAATGCTTCGGGTGAGTTACGAGTTGGGCAAACTGTCGCAAGAAGCTCCAGTACCCACCGAGCTTTAAATTAGCAACAAAGCAAAACTAAAAGCCTTCGAAAATTTTGACTACTACTGGGGCGATATGATTCAGCCAAATTTTGAGGTTTTCTACCACCCAAACCCCAACCAGACGCTCTGCTACTGTCTGCAGTTCAATAATCTAGCTCTCGTGCAAGAATTATATCACCAGATGAATGTTGCTCCAGATGAGAAATTTTCTCGCCTAATGAGCCAACTTCGGAAAGAAGAATTAACTGTTTTGAGCAGAGAAATTTTAACGGAGGAATAAGAAAAAATTCAACCAAATCCACGAAAACAGTCAAAATTTCGAAGCTGAGCCCAAACTCCCCCAAATTGAAACAGTTCACCTTACAACTTTTGAAGAATTGCACGATTACACGGTGGGTGATGTGCTTTTAAGCCCCGTTTTCGAAGTGCAACTCCCCATCACGGACGAAGATTTTCGGGTTTACACTTGCCGTTTTCTTAATCCGGAGCGTGCTGAAGAATATTATACTGCTTGTTGCAGAACGGAAGATTTGGACGAATTTGTCATTTGGAATTGCAAATTGCAGGAAGAAAAGGTTGAGGTTTTGAACATCAAACTTGAATGTAACAACTAAATTTTTCAAAGCAAAACAAACACCCCAGTCGCAAAACTGGGGCAATTTTGTTGTAATTTTTCCTCCTCCAACTTGTAACCACAACTCTAGGATCTTTTCTCACAACGACAGGACAATCAGTCGGTGATATACTTAAACCATCAGTGAGCTAACAACATTATACCACACCAGAGCTCAGGTGTGGTAGGAAAGGAGGACTTGCCTATCGGCGAATAAGATCAACATGCATTCCATTAAAAATAAAGGAGAAAAACAATGTTCCCATCAAATACTCAAAACCAAACTGACACTACACCAAAACTGGCGAATCTATTTCAGCTTGAAGTTGCCAAATCACTTTCTAAGGAGATGGCGGTGCTTCAAAAGAATCAGCTTCTGACGGCAGACATTCTTAACAAAGTAGGCGACCTTTCGAAGCTCGAGGCAGATATTCTGGCAAAAACTCCCCATGCCAAGGAACGCACAGATTTCATCATCAAGACTTTTGCTTTGGTCGCCTCCCAGCAGATAAGATAGGAGGTTCCCTATGAATGAACTTATCTTGCCCATAATTTTTGCCGTTTCTCTTGGCTTTGTGGCTGGCGTTATTGCCTTGTTGGTATATCTTGATTCTCAATCTAAAAAACAACCTGTCAAAGAGAAAAACAAAAATCTTCCTCCTGTTTACACTGAAGAAGAAATTGAACTAGCTCAATTTCTCGAAAAAAGGCAAGCCGTCAACGAGGCATTCCTTTCAGCTCAGGCGGAACTACTCAAAGAACTTCGAAAGTGAAGTAATTTTTACATCACCGAACAAAACAGCAATATGATAGCACCTTAACAGATATAGCACCATTCTCATCGTTCCTAATCTATAAACTGCTTATGCTCCCTTTTGCTAGCGGTTTCTGGTATGCTCGGAGCGTCACAAACAGAAAGGATTTTAAAATGACACAACCAACTCAACCAAAGAAATTCAAAACCATCCTCGCTGATGTTCCCTATATGAAGAACCAAACAGGTAGCTACGGAGCCTGCAAGCACTACAACCTGATGAGCCACGAGGAAATCCGCAATATGCCCATCAAGGACATTGCTGCAGATAACGCCCATCTCTGGTTTTGGACTTCCAACTCTTATATAGAAGAATCTTACGATATTATTCGGGCGTGGGGCTTTGAGCCAAAAAGCATTTTTACTTGGGTTAAACCAACTCTGGGCTTGGTAACTTATCTGCGAAATTCCACCGAGCATGTCATTTTCGCTACTCGTGGAAAAGCTCCTATCAAGTTTAAAGGTCAAATGAATTGGGGCTTCTTCCCCAAACAAGACCATAGCCATAAGCCCGAGGAACTCTTTGCTATCATCGAACGCTGTTCTGAACCAGATTATTTGGAGCTCTTTGCAAGGCGACCTGTGTCTTCTAATAAAAAGTGGGCTATATGGGGTAATGAAGTTGAGAGCGACATTATTATCTCTCACTATCCCGTTCCTAAATATTCTAAAAATCCCATTGACTACAGAAAGGCAGATGATGAAGTGTGCGAAAAATAGTTGGCTACACCTTGTTTTTCGTTCTGCTGGCTTATTTGGTCAATCGGGCGGTTCACTGGCTAATCGAAATTGCCCTACCCTTAAGCCTGCTTGCCGTATTACTTGGTGGCGGAATGCTTGCCTTTCGCTACTGGAAAAACAAAAGAGATTGGAGGTGAACCGATGAAACACCCAACAAATTTTGAAGCATTCGAGATGGATTACACTCGCCCCGTGGAGTTCCAAGACATACTGGATTTGATGGTGCGACTCTCAGGCTACACCAGACGCCAGCCCTTCGTTTTGGAGATTCGTTTAACGAAAAACGAGGTGCGATATTTGCTTCTCGGTAGCCCATTGGACACGTCCTATTTACATAAAATGTTGCAGGTTTCCAATGATATTCAGTTTTCGAAACTTCGCCCTAAAGAGCGAAAAACATTTGAAAAAGCGTGGCGTGTAGCTATCAAACGCAACCATTTTAGTCTCAAAACAGATGGCGTTGAAAATTTCACTCGTTCCTTTTTAGCACTGTGCCATCACCTCAAACCATTGGAGGAAATCTGCGTGCAGGTTGTGGTGGGCAAGTCTCGTTCGCCAAAACCGCTGGCTCGGGATTTATCGCACCTCAACGCCACTTGGTGGCAATGGATTTCGGGTAATATTCCAAAACTTTCCAAAGACGCCGATAAGTTAATTCGGGAAAAACTCCGCCACGCCCAGTTTCAAGCAGATGTACGGATTGGCGTGCGAGGTGATAGCCATTTTCGTAAGAATGAGCTATACTATACCGTTTTAGGAGTCTTTCGAATGTTAGAATCCAGCGGTGTCGAACTTTTTCTCAACCCAATTTCCAGCGAGAAAGTGAATAAAGTTCAAATTCCGTGGTCTTTTCCACTCACCCTTTCTTCGCAGGAGCTTGCCAGTTTTTGGCTTGCCCCTATTGGCGAAGGCGAGCTGGCTGGAATTGCTAATATTCACCCCAAAATTCTCCGCCTGCCTTTGGGATATAAAGTGCCAGATGTGCCTGTTCGAAAATTTGGTGAAAGCCTCAAAAACGAACCACTCCAGATTTTACCTCGAGACGCTACTCAACATTTATTAGTTTTAGGCGGAACGGGTGTCGGTAAATCTACCCTACTCGCCCAGTTCATTTTAACAGATATTCAGGCAGGTAGAAGCACGCTGTTAATTGACCCAAAAGGCGACTTGGTGCGAGAAGTGTTGGCTCATTTCCCAAAAGAACGGCGAGCTGATTTGGTTATCATCGACCCCAGCTCCAGCAACAAAATTATCGGTCTAAACCCCTTTGACCTGACTCGTTACACCTCGCCTGAGCTGGTGGCAGATATGTTGCTTAATCTTTTTCAAGAACTTTTCAGAGACAACTGGGGTATTCGCACGGTTGATGTGCTCAGCCACGCCTTAACCGTCCTGTCGCAAGTTGAAAATTCCAATCTTACCCAACTGCCTCAATTTTTAACCAACCTTGCCTTTCGCCATCAGATACTTTCGCAGATTTCCGACCCCTTTCTCTTGGATTTTTGGCAGGGCTACAACCAGCTAAGCGAATCAAACCGTGAGGTATTAATCTCGCCCGTTCTGAACAAAGTTCGTCAGCTATTATTGCGAAAAGAACTGCGAGCTATGCTTGCCTCCACTTCAAAAAAGTTTAATTTGATTGAGATGTTCACGAGTAAAAAGGTGGTGCTGGTGAACCTTAACCGAGGGCAGATTGGGATGACAAACGCTAAATTTATAGGCTCGCTTATTACCAACTACATCTACCAGCTAACCCTACACCAAGCCCGTCTCGCCCCTGAAAATCGCCCTTTCCTCCCCATTTACATTGATGAGCTGGGGCAATTCCTTAAGCTCCCTGTGGATTTGGAGGATGCCCTCGCGGTGTCTCGTTCGATGAAAGTGGGCTACATTCTCGCCAGCCAGCACCTGACGCAACTGCCACCAACTCTCCGTACCAGCATTTTGAGTAATTGTCGCAGTAAAATCATTTTCACGCTGGAACACCACGAAGCTAAGGAACTCGCCAGCCAAGCTCCAGAGCTCACTTTCGAAGATTTTATGACTCTTGCACCTTTTCACTTTTATGTCCAAATGCCGATTTTTTACAACCACTTCAAGTGGGTATCAGGGCGAAGTCTGCCTCTTTCGAAAAATGCTCAGCCAATTGATAAACTTTATGCCGAAAGTTTGGAACGCTACGGCGACGATTTAGCCAATTTCGAAAATATCCCACTTCAAAACAAGAAAGATGAAACGCCGCCAGAAAACTTAGGACGGAAGAAGCGAGGAGGACAAAATGGAGAAAATTGAACTAACGGAAAAAGAACGAAAGATTTTAACCCTACTCGCCCAGTGCCGTTATGCGACCACCAAGCAGATTGTTGCCCTCTATTTTCAGGATAGCCAGCATTCGCGAACTGCTTTCCGAAGAGCTAACTTGCTTTTAAACCAGATCAAAAATCGCCAACTCATCAATCACCTCGAACGGCGAATCGGTGGTGTGCGAGCAGGTTCAGGCAGTTTCGTTTGGCACATCACTATAAAAGGGATGAAAGCATTACACCGTCCACAACGCTTTAAAAATAAGTATGAACCCACCGCCCACCACTTGGAACACACGCTGGCGGTGACACAAGCGTATGTTTTTCTGAAACTGTTAGAAGAAGCTGGCAAAATCCAGCTGGAACGGTTCGATTTTGAACCCACCTGCCACCGCACCTACGCCACCTTTTCGGGCAAGAAGATTTTTCTCAAGCCCGATGCTTTTGCCGGGCTGGTTTTGGGGATATACGAGGATAGTTATTTTCTAGAAATCGATATGGCGACAGAAAGCCTCAACCGAGTGGCTAACCAGTGTAAAAAATACATCACCTACTACCAAACAGGCATCGAGCAGCGAGAGCAAGACGGTGTGTTTCCACTGGTTATATGGATTGTACCACACGATAAACGAAAAGAAGCGATTTCGAAGAAAATAGAAAGCGAGCTAAACAACTTTCACCCAATGTTTCAGGTAGTAACGCTGGAGGAATTTAGTTCATGGATTGGAGGACGAACAGATGAGTAACGAAAAAGAACGAATTGTCAAAATTGGGCGTGCGACATTTAGGATTAGCCGAAAGTTTGGCAGTTCGAAAAGTTTGAAAGAGCTGCTGGAAAAGCTGATTTTGCAGGAAAAATAAAGAATTGTTCTACGCATTGACAAAACATTTATTTTATAGTATAATTCAAGCATACTTAAAAACGAAGTAGAACTTTACAGACCTGTGGATTGTAATTGTTCTATTTCGTTTTTTCTTTTTGAGGAGGAATATAAAATGAGTTTTGTAAAAATTAAAATTAGCGAAAAATTAGCAAAAAAGCGAAAAAGATGGAAAGAAAGAGTTGGAGAAGAAGCAAAAGCTCTAATTTCTCTCAGCAATATCGGAATTATCAAACTTCCAGAAGGAACGATGGTGAAAATTGCAAAAAGCAGGAGCTATGAGGATATCGAGAAAATCAACCAAGAAATAAAACGATTTAACGGTATCGAGTAAGCCTTAGAGTCCTGTTTTTAGGACTCTTTTTTAACAAATCCATATCTTTATTGTAAGTAATAGAATCATCGTCATTAAAATGAATTTCGTGTGCTGAAATGTTAATTTTACCTTCAACTTGTTTCTTTAATTCTCTTGCAAGAGCAAGTAGGAACTCTTTATTCGTCTTTTCTTCAATTAACCAATACAGCTGTTGTCCTATTCTGGTAAAAGCATAACTCGTAAACTCAAACATAGAAATTTCTTTTTCTTCATTCATCTGAAAATTAATATAGGCATGCTCGTTATAAAAACCGTGCGGACTTTCTACGCTTAAGTCCATCTCATGAGTTGCAAGAAGTGCCATTTTTATAAGGCCACATTCTTCCAGAATAAGTAAATCACTTTCACTTATTCCAAAACGCTCATATAGTTCCATTATTGCTTCATTTTCAATTGCATAAATATATAAACCACCACTAAAATCTTGAATGCTTAATCGAGCTACTTTTAAGAAAAGTTCAGCCTCATATTTGTTCATAAATTTTAAAGTTTCTATCAACCTAAAGGAAAAAATCTCCACTGGAGTCTGATTCACTCCTCAGAATTTTTGCCCAAATTGCTTGCATATCTTCATCACTAACCATTGAGGCAGCCTCAAAAAATCGATAGAACCATTCCAAAGAAAATTCGCACTCTTCTACAGAGTGAGTTGAATGTAATCTATCTGCAATCTCTGCAATCCTTAAAATATTTCTACATTTAACAACTTCTACAGCAGAAAATGGCAAATTTGGATTTTCAAATTTACTTTTTACTAAGTCATTTATAAGTTGTTTTACTTGTAACTTATCCTTATAGTAATAATCTGTGAGAAATGTTGTAGCAACCGCAGACAGTGTTCCTCCAGAAACACTAACAACAGGCGAGGATAATAAAGAAATTACATCAAATTCCACAGTATAGCTACCTCCAAATTTTATTAACTTCATTCTACCATAAATTACCTAAAAAATCGCTTACAACCCATAAACCGCTGGACTTCTTCGCCCTTTCGAGGTATCCTGTCCATGGGTTAGAGTGTATTGAAAGGAGACACGATGACAAACAGCACATTAACAAAGCAGATTCCAGATTGGACGGAGGTTGAGTTTGAAGGTTTGAGCGAGATTAGCATTTTGTATTGTAGGCTTTCCGCAGAAGACGCAAACGAAGGTGAATCTAACTCAATTTCCAACCAACGCTTGATTTTAAGCAAACTGGCGGAGCGAGAGAATTTGAGTAACCCAATTGTATTTTACGATGATGGCTACTCAGGTTCAAACGCCCAGCGTCCAGCTTTCCAACAAGCTCTGGCATTGGTTAAAAACAACCAAGTTTCGAATTTTGTGGTAAAGGATTTGAGCCGTGTTTCAAGAGATTACCTGCTTTCAGGAAATCTTTTGGAGGTGGTTTTCCCTTCGAAAAACATTCGCTTCATTTCCCTACAAGAAAATATAGATAGCAACAAGAAATCCAGCCAAGATGCCTATCTCACACCGCTAGTTTCCCTGTTTAACAACTGGTATAGTATGCAGTGTAGCGAGAAAATTAAGCTTTCGAAACATACCAAAGCCAAAAATGGTGAAAAAATCGGCTGGATTACTCCTTATGGATACCTTAATAATCCAGAAAAGCGTAAGGAATGGTTGGTAGATGAATATGCTTCAGAAATCGTTAAACGGATATTTTCGGAGTATATTTCAGGCAGAACGCCAACCGAGATAGCTCAAGGTTTAAGGCGTGACAAAATCCTCACTCCTGCTCGCTACAAAATAAATCTGGGTGTTGCGAACTATCGGATTTTAGAGAGCGACCCTTGTTATTGGAAAACTCAGATGATTTGGCAAATATTGGAAAAAGAGGAGTATATCGGCTCAACCATTAACTTGAAAACCGCAAAAATTTCATACAAACAGCGGAATTGTCGCATACGACCTCGTGAAGATTGGCTAATTTTCCTAGATAGCCACGAAGCGATTATTTCGAAGGAAGATTTTGAAATTGCAAGAAAAATGATGGGACACAAGCGAGTCATTCAAAGGCAGAACTGGAAAAACAAAACAGGGCACGAAAATTTGTTTGCAGGCTTGCTTTATTGCGAAAACGAGCATAAATTAAGTTTTTGCCCACAAGAAAAAGATGGCGTGAACCTCGAACATTATAAATGTCACCATTTTAGGCGAGCTGGCGATACTTGTTCGGGCGGTCACTATTTTCGTAAAGAAGTATTGGAAGACCTAATTTTAAACGAGCTTCAAGAACTGATAAACTCGTTTCAGATTAACGAAGCAGATTTATTACAACGCTTGAAGGACAAGTTTGAAATCAAAGAAACCAAGAAGTTCAACGAACTGCAAAAACAGCTGACTAAAAACGAACAGCGAATGGTGGAGTTGGATACTATCATCCAGCGACTCTACGAAAAGCAACTGTTGGGTGAGATTGCGGACGACCGTTTCAAAAAATTGTGCGACAACTATGAGGCGGAACAAGCCGAGTTAAAGGAAAAAGTCCAAACCGCAACCGAAACTCTTGGGGTGAAAATGAAACCTGCCCACAACATTGAAAAATTTATGACAACCATTCGAAAATATACTCAACTTGAGAAATTGACACCGAAAATTATCAACGAATTGATTGATAAAATTATTATCCACCAACCGATTGGTAGAGGCAAGAATAGGCAAATTAAACTGGAAATACATTACCGATTTATTGGTGATATTTAAGTATTTAAAAGAGCGAGTTGTAGATCGCTCTATATAAGAATAGGACTGCTGAGCGAAGTGTGTTATAATAGAGGCATGAAAACAAATGATATTGTCTATGGCGTCCACGCCGTTACCGAAGCCCTCCTTGCAAATACTGGCAACAAACTCTACCTCCAAGAAGATCTCCGAGGTAAGAACGTTGAGAAAGTCAAGGAACTGGCTACAGAAAAGAAGGTGTCCATTTCTTGGACTTCAAAAAAATCCCTCTCTGAGATGACTGAAGGCGCTGTCCACCAAGGTTTTGTTCTACGAGTATCTGAATTTGCCTATAGCGAGCTAGAGCATATCCTTGCAAAAACGCGTCAAGAAGAAAATCCTTTGCTATTGATTCTGGACGGGTTAACTGATCCCCATAATTTGGGTTCAATCTTGAGAACAGCCGATGCGACCAATGTTTCAGGTGTCATCATTCCCAAGCACCGTGCTGTCGGAGTTACTCCTGTCGTTGCCAAAACGGCCACAGGTGCTATTGAGCATGTTCCAATCGCCCGAGTGACCAATCTCAGTCAAACCTTAGATAAACTTAAGGATGAAGGCTTCTGGACCTTTGGAACGGATATGAACGGTACTCCTTGCCACAAGTGGAATACAAAAGGGAAAATTGCCCTCATCATCGGAAATGAAGGAAAAGGCATCTCTAGCAACATCAAAAAACAGGTTGATGAGATGATTACCATACCTATGAATGGGCATGTTCAAAGCCTCAATGCCAGTGTTGCTGCAGCCATTCTCATGTACGAAGTTTTTCGAAATAGACTATAAAAAAGTTTCCAGTCATCTGATTGGAAACTTTTTTATGATTATACTCAATGAAAATCAAAGAGCAAACTAGGAAGCTAGCTGTAGACAGCTCAAAGCACTGCTTTGAGGTTGTAGATAAGACTGACGAAGTCAGCTCAAAACACTGTTTTGATTGTGGATAGAACTGATGAAGTCAGTACCCATACCTACGGCAAAGCGAAGCTGACGTGGTTTGAAGAGATTTTCGAAGTGTATTAACTATGTTCGGTGATAAACTTGTAAGCTTCTTGACCGGCGATGGCCCCATCTCCAACTGCTGTTGTTACTTGGCGAAGGTCTTTCAAGCGAACATCTCCAACTGCAAAAATACCGTCAACTGCAGTTTTCATGTGGTTATCTGTCACAATCCAGCCTGCCTTATCTTGGATATTCAATTCTTTAACAAAATCGCTAAGAGGGTCCAAGCCAACATAGATAAAGACGCCACCGAAGGCTTGTTCTGTCACTTGACCTGTTTTCACATTTTCAAAGACGACAGATTCTACTCGGTTTTCACCTTTGATTTCCTTGACTACAGAATCCCAGATAAAGCTGATTTTCTCATTCGCAAAGGCGCGGTCTTGTAAAACCTTTTGAGCACGAAGTTGGTCACGACGGTGAACAATGGTCACAGTCTTAGCAAAACGAGTCAAGAAGAGGGTTTCTTCAACAGCTGAATCTCCACCACCGACTACCAACAAATCTTGGTCACGGAAGAAAGCACCATCACACACAGCACAGTAAGAAACACCACGACTGTTCAGTTCTTCTTCTCCAGGTACTCCCAAAGGACGGTGTTTAGAACCAGTTGCTACGATAACTGTACGTGTTTCATATGTTTGGTCATCGGTCATCACTGCTTTAAAATCACCATGGTCTTGGACATTTTCAACATAACCATAAATGTGCTCAACACCAAGATTTTCAAGCGGTTCAAACATCTTTTCTGCCAATTCTGGCCCACTAATATTAGCGTATCCAGGGTAATTTTCAATATCAGATGTATTATTCATCTGACCACCTGGCAGACCACCTTCAATCAAGGCTACTTTTAGATTGCTTCGAGCAGCATACAAGGCTGCAGTCATCCCTGCAGGTCCAGCACCGATAATAATAGTATCGTACATATAGATTCCTTCTTTCTTGTTGTAACTATCTTTATTCTAACTCTTTCTTGTCAATCATGCAAGGATTATGCCTTGAAAACAAGAATTAAACTCATAACCGCAAAGGATAATACTGGAACAACCAAGACACCAATCATAATCATATCATAGAGATGGGCTTGGCGAGCCTTGGCTGTCTTATCAACTCCCGACATGGCTCTCAGTCCAATCCAAATCCCTAAAAAAATCAGGACGAGGATGGTGGTCAAGATCAAACTCTCGAAATATAAAGAAAATAGTTGCAGTAGCATGATTTCTCTCATTTCTATCTTTTTTAAAGAGTAAACTCAGCTAGTCCAGCTAACTGAGTTTTCCTTTATCTATTATATCAAATATAAGTCCGTTTGTAACTAGCGAAGAATTCTTTTGTCCGTTCTTCTTTAGGATGGTGGATAATCTCATCCGGCGTTCCAGACTCAATGATTTTCCCCTTATCTAGGAAAAGAATCTTATCAGCAACTTGGGCTACAAAGGACATGTCATGACTGACCAAAATCATAGTCTGACCTGACTTAGCAGCATCTGCAATAGACTTTTCTACTTCACCAACCAATTCTGGGTCAAGGGCTGAAGTTGGTTCGTCTAAGAGCAAGACATCTGGTTTCATAGCAAGAGCACGCGCCAAGGCAACCCGTTGCTTCTGTCCACCTGATAAATGGCGAGGGTAATGGTTTTCACGGTCAGAAAGCCCAACCTTAGCCAACTCTTCCTTGGCAATCTTAGTCGCTTCTTGGTCGGATAATTTCTTGACAACAACCAAGCCTTCTTTCACATTATCAAGTGCTGTTCGGCGTTCAAACAAATTAAACTGTTGGAAAACCATGGACAGCTTACGGCGTAAGGCAAGGATTTCTTCTTGAGTAATCTTAGAAAAATCAACTGAGAAATCATCAATCTGAATAGAGCCACTGTCAGGTGTTTCAAGATAATTGAGACTGCGAAGGAAAGTTGATTTTCCAGCTCCTGAAGAACCAATCAAGGCTACAACTTCCCCTTTTTGAATATCCAAGTTCAGATGATCCAAGACAATCTGTCCTGAAAAGGATTTGCTTAAATTCGAAATCTTAATCATTAACGAAGGTCTCCTTTCACATCTGTTTGCACTGTATCGGGTGCAGAAATAGCCATTTTTCTCTCGATGAAACGACCGAGGCTTTCAATTCCGATATTGACTACCCAATAAACAAGGGCAACGGAAATAAAGCGTTCAAAATAGCGGTAATCAGCTCCGCCTAGAATCTGAGCTTGGGCAAAGACTTCCACAACACCCGCACTGAAGGCTAGAGAAGTCCCTTTGGTCAAGCCGATTAGGGAATTGATTAAAGTTGGAGTCGCCACAACGGCTGCATTTGGAATAATCACGCGACGATAAACTTGTGCTCGGGTCATCCCCAGACTGCGTGCCGCCTCAATCTCACCAGGATTGACTGAGAGAATGGCTGCACGAATGGTTTCACTCGCATAAGCTGCTTCATTGAAAGCAAAGGCGACAATCGCAAAAGCAACAGCTGGAATCGCATTGATATTGAGACCAGTTCCCCATTGCTGATTGAGAGCTTTCAAAGCCAAAGGGATTCCGTAGTAGGTCAACATGAGTTGCACCAAAATCGGTGTCCCTTTTAAGAAACTAACAAAGAAGGCCTGCAAGGGATATAAAATTTTGACACGATTGATTTTCACAATGGCAAAAAGAAGCGCCAAAACCAAGCCAAAAAGGGCACCACCAATTGTCAACATAATCGTTGTTGGAAGTTGTTGGACAATTCTTGGAATTCCATCAAAGACCGAACGCAAGCTAAAAAGTTTGCCATCCGGAATCAATTGCATCAAGTTTTGGTACCAATCTGATGCTAAAATCGTTGTAACATTCATAAAAACATCCTCTCCTGATAATGATTCATTCTACCATACTTCTGCCGTCAATGAAATTATTTGCTACGGTCAGATACAGACTTTATCTACCTACTAGTTTATCATACTTTGAAACAGGGAGGTTATATATTTTATCTATCAAAGAGATAAGTAAAAACTATTTCAATCCCAATTCTTCATAAGGTTTTCGATAACCGATTTGCTTAACAGTTCCATTTTCTACTAAAATGGGGCGTTTTAACAACATTCCGTCGCTTGCTAGCAACTCAGCTGCTTCTTGGTTTGACAGACTTCCTACCTTATCTTTCAGCCCCAATTCACGGTATTTGATTCCACTGGTGTTGAAAAATTGCTTCAACTCAAAACCCGAGGTTTCTAGCCAGTTTAAAATGACTTCTTGGCTAGGTGTTTCTTCGACGATATGAACGGCTTTGTAGTCCACACCGAGTTGGTTTAATTCTTGTTTTGCTTTTTTACAAGTTGAACATTTTGGGTATTCGATAAATTCTAACATGTCTTTCACTTTCTATTTTATATCTTTAAAATCTGCGCCTTCATGCTCCAAGAGCCAAGCTTTCTTTTCCACTCCTGCAGCATAACCTGTCAGACGCTTGCCTGCTCCCAGCACCCGATGACAAGTTACTAGGATAGACCAAGGATTGCGTCCTACCGCTCCGCCAATTGCTTGAGCAGAATCCACTTGCAGGTCTTGGGCTATTTGTCCATAGGTCACTGTCTGACCATAAGGAATTCTCTGTAAATAGAACCAAACTCGCTTTTCAAAATCCGTTCCGATTGGAGCCAAGGGCAAGTCGGATAAATCCTTAGACTTGCCTCTAAAGTAAGCATCTAAGCAAGCAATAACTGAGTCTAAAATGGGATGACTAACAACTGCTTCTATCGTCTCATCTCCTAGTCCCCTCTCAAAATGCTTCTGCTCCTGCACCCAAACGCCATACAGATATTGCTCGTCGGCAACCAAAGACAAGGTTCCTATTGGCGAAAAGTAGAGCATTTTTACGTACTTCTTTTGCATTATTTCTTCAATTTTTGATAGGCCAAGCGTTCTCCATCAACTGGAACCTTACCAACCTGTTTAAATCCGAGTTTTTCAAAGATATGCTGCATAGCTTTGTTTTCAGCATGCGTATCTGAACGAAAATCAAGATAGTCAAAACCTTCAATCAAGCCCTCTAAAAAGGTTTGAGCAACTCCCTGTCCCTGGACATCTGCTGCCACAGCAATACGGTGAAAGACTAGGTACTCTGACTCCCCAGCTTGCCAGTTTCCCTCATAAATGGCTTCATAGGCTGCCTCTGGACTCTTGGTCACAGCTGCATAAGCTAGTAGTTCTCCATCTTCCAAGGCTACGTAGGCTTGACCTGAGATAATATCCTCAATAATAATATCAGCATTTGGATAACCATTTTGCCACTGGTCACTACCAGCACCCGCTAAACATTTTTTAGCATCCTCCATCACTTGCATGATGGCATCTACTTCATTTGGAAAAGCTAAACGAATCTCCATCTTTTCTCCTCATTTCTGACTAGTTTCTCCCATCATAGCATAATTTAAGTCTTTCTACAAGCAGTTAAAATTTGACTTTCTGTTTTTATTGTTTTATAATCTAGTTATTAAAACTAGATAAAAAGGAGTTGAAAATGAAAACTACCTTTTCCTACCCCAAATGGGCAGAAATTCCAAACATTGACCTCTATCTGGACCAGGTTTTACTCTATGTCAATCAGGTCTGCGCCCCTATCTCTCCTGATAAAGACAAGGGCCTGACAGCATCTATGATCAACAATTATGTGAAACATGGTTACCTGACAAAGCCTGACAAGAAAAAATACCAACGCCAACAGATTGCCCGTTTGATTGCTATCACAACCCTCAAGTCTGTATTTTCTATTCAAGAAATAGCTCAGACACTTAATACTCTCCAAACTCAAGCAAGTTCAGACCAACTCTACGATGCTTTTGTGGACTACATGAACCAAGGAATTGACCCAGCTAACCCCATTATCCAAACCAGCTGCCAAACCGTTAAACTCTATCATCAAACCCTAGCCTTAATCCATCATACTCAAGAGGAGGTAATCCAATGAACACTAGTCTTAAACTCAGCAAACAACTTAGTTTTGGAGAGGAGATTGCTAATAGCGTGACCCATGCCGTAGGTGCAGTTATCATGCTCATCTTACTGCCTATTTCATCAACCTATAGTTATGAGACACACGGATTTTTATCATCTATCGGCGTTTCCATTTTTGTTATTAGTCTCTTTCTCATGTTCCTCTCATCCACCATTTACCACTCTATGGCCTATGGTTCAACCCACAAATATGTCTTGCGAATCATCGACCATTCTATGATTTATGTTGCCATTGCTGGCTCATACACGCCCGTCGTCTTAACCTTAATGAATAACTGGTTTGGCTATCTGATTATTGCCGTCCAGTGGGGAACAACCATCTTTGGTATTCTCTATAAAATCTTTGCTAAAAAAGTCAATGAGAAATTTAGCCTTGCTCTTTACCTGATTATGGGCTGGTTGGTTCTAGCTATCATTCCTGCCATTATCAGTCAAACAACGCCCATTTTCTGGAGTCTCATGGTAACTGGAGGACTTTGTTATACAGTTGGAGCTGGATTTTACGCCAAGAAAAAACCTTATTTCCACATGATTTGGCATCTCTTTATCCTAGCAGCATCTGCCCTCCAATACATCGCCATTGTTTATTACATGTAAAAAAAGACAAGGTTTTTTATCCTTGCCTTTTAGTTTTAGTATTGCTTTGGTTTCAATGTCAATAAGTGTGTTCTTTTTGAATCAGTAACTATTCCAATTTATCTATCTTGAAATAAATAAAATCCTTTTGTAATACTATAAAAAATAACTAACAAAGAAATAACTATAAGACTCGGTTGCCAAAAACCCGATATATCTACTACACTTTGGCCTAAAAGTTGGCCAATAAAGCTAACTAAAATTAAAATAATTAAATTGAAAATTACTGATACTAATAAAATTAACACCGAATGTATTATTGCCTCGCCTATACGTATTTTAAAAAGTTGTGATCTTGACACTCCCAGTGTCTTTAACTGTTTAATGTCTTCAATATCTTTATTAGAAGATAAAATTGTAAGAGAGATAGAACTAGTAATAATCAGAATAATTGGTGCAGACATATAAGCAATAAAGGAAGCTCTTGCTTCGAGTACACCGTTTGCTGTATTCATGAATGAATACATATTTTGGGTGTAAAGAATAAACCCAGAAATGAGAGTTACTCCCATGCTCATTGAAGTTTGTATACTTTTCAAATAACTAGGATTGGATAGTAGATTCCAAAAGTCTGTATTAATTACATAATTTTCAGTTGGAAATATCCTCATTAAAAATTTTATTAGAAACATTTGAATTGATGGAGATAGTGATTGAATAATAAGGATGTGAATAATTAATAAAAATAATATTATGCTTGACTGTTTTTCAATTATTTCTTTGTTTCTGATAAAACCTGCTGAAACAATAGAACCTATACATAGTAACCATAGGAATAAACGAACAGAGATGTTAACAAATCCAGTTACTGTAACTTTTCTTTTTTTCTTTTTTGGTTTTAATATTGATGATATTTTAAGTATTCGACTTGAATAAAAGTAAGCTCCTATCCCAACAATTGTTGGGACTATAAAAATACTCAATAAAATTGATTGAATGTTGGCTGTAATAACTAAATCAGGTAACTCATCTCTTCCTAATAAATTTTGTAAAAATTTGTAGTAACTATCTGCCATGATAAATGAAAGTATTGTACCAATACTACTAACAATCACTGCCATTAAATAAAACTGTCCAGATACTAATAAAGATAGCTGAGTTCTGCTTGCGCCTAAGATAGCCCATAATTGGTAATCCTTTTTAAAGATATCTATTAGCAGTCTTATATTATTTGAAATAAGGAAAAATAGAGTGGTCCCGCCAAAAATTATTAGCATTTGAAAAAGTTGTGAAGCGTTAATATTAGCAGTCTTTATTGAACTAGCAATACCAAATAAAGATGTTCCAACAATCAGGCTAGATACAAATAGTAATGGTATTGTTCCTAACCATTGTCTTTTTGAGTACTGAAATTGGTAAATGATTAATTTTAGCATAATAAATCCTCCTCAAATTAATCTTTACTACTTTCAAGTGCTTGGTAGAGCTCATCAGCTGAAGGTTTAATAATTTGTCGAGATATTTTTCCGTCTTTTAAAATGAGTGCTCTGTCAGTTTTTGAAGCCAACTCAATATCATGAGTAACCATAAAAACACATTTCCCTTGACTAGCTAAATTACGAAGTGTTTCAAAAATAAGTTTTCTTGAGACGCTGTCCAGAGCTCCTGTTGGCTCATCAGCAAAAATAATTTTACTATCAGCTATTATTGCACGAGTAATTGCCACTTTTTGCTGTTCTCCACCTGATAAGGTAGCAACTAATGATGATAGTTCTGCTTTAAAATTCAAACTATCCAACATTTTTCTTACTTTATTGCTATCAACACTCTTTCCTGAGAGTCTCAGAGGAAGTGTAACATTTTCTAGTACAGGTAGAGCGGGTACCAGATTATAGTTTTGAAAAATTATTGCAATATCTTGCCTTCTAAATTTAGCAAGCTTCCCTTCTTTTAAGGTATATGGATTTACACCATTGATAACAACTTCGCCACTTGTTGGTTCAGATAAACTTGATAAGCAACTTAGCAAAGTAGACTTTCCAGAACCACTGACACCAAGTATTGATACAAATTCCCCATAATTGACAGATAAGGAAATATCTTTCAAAATAGAGACAGTTTTGTCTTGCCCTAACAAAAATTCTTTTGAAAGGTTTGAGACTTTAACAGCTACATTGTTAACCATAATAAATCCTCCTGATTCCAGTGTCATCTTTGATTTAATTATACAATATTGGAATTCTATTAATATCAAGTAAGTAACTTATGAAACGTATTTTTAATAGATAAAATTTCTATTTCCTCTGGATCTCGAATAAAGGTCTTTAGCGAACTAAGAATTTTTTCTATTACCATAATAGTATCATAAATGAGACTTGATTGAAAGCGTAAACATAGCTTTGTTAAGTGATACAACTATTCTATATAAAATTTAAACATAAAACTTAGGTATACTTAATAAATGAGAATTTAAGTTAGCTGTAACGAAGATAGTAGCATATGTAAAACTCTAAGTAGGCTCTGTCTGCTTAGAGTTTTACAATCGAATTTCCCAAAGAGGAAGCAAGATGAAAGCCGTCATTGCTTGTTCTCATAAGATTCTCAGAATCGTTTACAAACTATAGCATATTGAGTCTAGAATAGTACACCATGACTGCTAAAACATTTCTAGAAATTAATTTGACTTTCCTAATAGATGTGTTCACATCTTATTTCAATCTACTATACTCTCCACCAATCATACTTATCAAAAAGAAAAGGCGCTAGGACTGAGGAAACAGTTCTAACGCAAAAACTAAAAAAATTTCAATTACAGTATAGCGCAGGAAGTGATTTTTTGCGCTTTTTTACTATCTTTTTTCTTTACACATATTGATAAAGTACTGGTGCAAGCGCACATCATCAGTCAATTCTGGATGAAAAGAGGTCACCAACATATTTTTTTCTTGAGCTGCAACGATTTGATTGTCCACTGTTGCTAGAATTTCTACATCTTCTCCAACACTACTGATAATTGGACCACGAATAAAGGTCATTGGAATCTGACCAACTCCCTTACATTCTGCTTCCGTATAGAAACTTCCTAATTGGCGCCCATAGGCATTGCGCTCGACCACCATATCCATAGTTCCAAGATGACACTCTTCCTGAGAAGAAATTTCTTTAGCTAAGAGAATCAAGCCTGCGCAAGTACCAAAAACGGGAAGTTCAGAAAGTATGGCTTCTCGAATGGGAATCAGCATGTTTTGGTCTCGTAAGAGCTTGCCCATGGTTGTAGACTCTCCTCCAGGTAATATCAAACCCGACAAGTCACTCTGATTTTGCTGAAAATCCTCTAAATTTCTGATTTCAACACTCTCGACACCTAATTGAGCTAGTACTTTTGCATGTTCTGCAAAGGCACCTTGCAAGGCCAATATTCCGATTTTCATCTATTTTCCTCGCTCTGCCATGAGAATTTGAATTTCATTTTCATTAATACCAACCATAGCTTCTCCTAGATCTTCAGAGATTTGAGCTAGAATTTGAGGATTACGGAAGTTAGTCACAGCCTTAACAATGGCACTGGCCCGTTTAACAGGATCGCCTGACTTAAAAATACCTGAACCGACAAAGACGCCCTCTGCCCCTAATTGCATCATCAGCGCAGCATCTGCTGGCGTTGCAACGCCTCCAGCCGCAAAGTTTACAACTGGCAATTTCCCATACTCATGGACATATTGAACCAATTCTACAGGAACTTGCAAGTCCTTGGCAGCAACATAAAGTTCGTCCTCTCGTAAGTTTTGAATGCGACGAATTTCCTGATTCATCATACGCATATGACGAACAGCTTGGACGATATCCCCTGTCCCCGGTTCTCCTTTTGTACGAATCATAGAAGCACCTTCAGCGATACGACGCAAGGCTTCACCCAAGTCCTTAGCTCCACAGACAAAAGGAACTTGGAATTCTTTCTTGTCCACATGGAAACGGTCGTCAGCTGGAGATAAAACTTCACTCTCATCGATATAGTCAATCTCAATAGCCTCTAAAATCTGAGCTTCAACAAAATGCCCGATTCTGACCTTGGCCATTACTGGAATGCTAACCGCTTCTTGAATTTCCTTAATCATCTTTGGATCGCTCATACGGGAAACACCACCAGCTGCACGAATATCAGCTGGAATCCGTTCCAAGGCCATAACAGCTGCCGCACCAGCAGCTTCTGCAATACGGGCCTGTTCAGGATTCTGAACGTCCATGATAACCCCACCTTTAAGCATTTGTGCTAAGTTTTTATTTAATTCATAACGATTTTCAGTCATTTTTTGTATCCTCATCATTTATATTGGTAGCTACCATTTCATTTTAAGTCAGATTAGAATGAATCACAAGATAAAAAAACGATAATTGTATGGGTACAAATTGACTAAAAAACTATCTGACCTTAACTTAAGGCCAGATAGTTCATTCATTTTTATTTTTCAGCTGTAAGGGCAGCCATTGTGATGTAGTTGTATGGTTTGTTGAAGTGTGGCAAGAAGAATAGGTCTGTCAATGCCAATTTATCAATTGTTACATGCTCTTGAATAGCAAGTGAGAACATGTGAATTCCCATACTAATCGCAGGGTCATGTGAAACCATTTGTGCACCAAGAATTTCACGACTATCTTTGTCAAAGACAATCTTGATTGCTACTTCATGGTTATCATGTTTCATGAATTCTGGTTTTTGAAGATCGTTAAAGCCTGTTTCAGTTGCGTTGTAACCAGCAGCTTTAGCTTTTTCAAGAGTCAAACCAGTTGAAACCATGTGAAGACCGTAGATTGAGATACCGTTTGAACCTTGAACACCGATTCCTTCCAATTCATGTCCACAAGCATTGTAAGCACCAACAATACCAGTACGAACTGCGTTTGAAGCAAGTGCGATGTAGCTTGTATCTTTACGAGCGTTGTCATAAACAGTCGCACAGTCTCCAACAGCAAATACACCAGGAAGTGAAGTTTCTTGTTTCTTGTTTACAAGGAAAGCACCGTTACGGAAGAGTTCAATCTTACCATCAGCAAGAGCAGTATTTGGACGGAAACCAACTGCAAGGATAACCATATCCACATCGAAAGTTTCTTTATCAGTAATCAAGCGTTCAACTTTACCGTCACCCTCGATTGCTTTAACAGTTTGACCAAGAGCCAAGCGAATGTTGTGATCTTCCAAGTTCTTCGCCATCATTTGTGTGAAGTCTCTGTCATAGTAACCGTTCAAAACAGTATCAACGATATCAACAAGGACAACTTCTTTTCCAAGACGCTCAAAGGCTTCAGCAAGTTCAACACCGATGTAACCACCACCAACAACGGCGATACGGTCGAGGTGTTGGCTCTTGTCAGCAAGTTTATTGATAACTTCTTCAGCATTTTGGTACAATTTCACGAATTGTACGTTTTCAAGAGTTGCTTTAAATTCGCGGTTTCCTTTAACAATTTCAACACCTTCGATTGGTGGCAAGATTGGTGTAGAACCCGTAGCAAAAATCAATTTCTCGTATGATTCTTTGTGTTCTTTTCCTTCAACTTCAGCTGTAACTACTTTGTTATCATAGTCGATTGAAAGAACTGGTGAATTCATGTAAACCTTAGCACCCTTAGCTTCCAATTTTTCTTTATCAGAATAGAACAAGCCTTCAGCACCGTCAATTTGTTCACCAATCCAAAGGGCCATTCCACATCCTAGGAAAGAGATGTTAGAGTTTTGGTCGAATACAACAATTTCGTTCTCATTACCAAAATTATCCAACATAGTATTAATACATGCTGTACCAGCGTGGTTAGCACCAACTACAACGATTTTACTCATAGAAAAATTCCTACCTTTAATTTTAAATTTACCCTTCTAGTATAACATTTACTGTTAGCGTTTACAAGAGTTTAGCTAATTTTCCCGATTTTTTTGTAAAAAAATGTAAATAATCTGTATTTTATCAGCCTTTCTTACAATTACTCTTTATTTTCTGAGCATATTTCTTGACAAGTTTACAAATTTTATTTGTGAAAACGCTGACTTTATGGTATGCTAGTATCATGGAAAGAAAATGTAAGGGGTTAAATTTAATATAAATTTACTATATTGCAGCCTTCTTTTCATAAGAGAAAGGAGTTGGTAGCTTGCCTCTTAGTTCACATTCCGAACGCCTAATGGGGACTACTATCACTATTTCATTAGTAGATGAGCGAGCCGATAGCTTGCTCCAAAAATCCTTTGGTTTGCTCAAAGAACTTGAATGCCGTTTCAATGCCAATAGCCAAGAATCGGAGTTGATGGAAATCAATCATCAAGCTGGAATAACTCCAGTCAAAGTTCATCCAAACCTGTTTGAGCTGATTTCACTTGGATTAGAACATAGCCTAGCGCCCTCTAGTCATCTCAACATCAGCATTGGTCCCTTAATTCAAACCTGGCGTATCGGTTTTTCAGATGCCAAGGTCGCCCAGCCTCAAGAAATTGAGTCGGTGCTACCTTTAATCAATCCTCATTATATCGAGTTAGATTCTTCCACTTCCACTGTGTTTTTAAAACAAAAAGGAATGAAGATTGATCTTGGTTGTTTAGCCAAGGGTTATAGTGCGGATAAGGTTGCCCAATTTCTTAGAGAAGAGGGAGTGACATCTGCCTTGATTAATCTGGGAGGGAATATCCTGACCATTGGAAAAAATCAGGCAAGAGGAAATCAGCCTTGGCAAATTGGGATTCAAGACCCAGCCAATCCGAGGGGAAATCACTTAATGACCATCCCTATTGTCAATAAATCTGTCGTGACTTCAGGCATTTACGAACGTCACCTGACTGTCGATGGAAAAGATTACCATCATATTTTTGACAGCCAAACAGGATATCCTGTTGAAACGGAACTAGCAAGTCTAACTATCATCTCTGATAAATCTGTTGATGGAGAAATCTGGACAACTCGACTCTTTGGAGAAAGACCTGCTTCTATCCTCTGGCAAGTCGAAAGTTTAGAGGGCATCGAAGCTATCCTCATCGATAAGGAAGGTCACCTAAGCTGTTCTTCAGGAATTCCTACTCTATAGAAATAGATGTTTCAATAGAGTTTTAAAATCGTATTATGTAAAAAGAGAAAGGAAATCTCATGTTAAAACTTATTGCTATTGTTGGAACAAATTCAAAACGTTCTACAAACCGCCAATTGCTTCAATACATGCAAAAACACTTTGCTGAAAAAGCTGAAATTGAACTTGTTGAAATTAAAGACATTCCTGTCTTCAATAAACCAGCTGACAAGCAAGTGCCTGCTGAAATTCTGGAAATTGCTGCTAAAATTGAAGAGGCAGATGGCGTTATTATCGGTACTCCTGAGTATGACCACTCTATCCCAGCTGTTTTGATGAGTGCTCTCGCTTGGTTATCTTACGGTGTTTATCCACTTTTGAATAAGCCAATCATGATTACCGGTGCTTCATACGGGACACTTGGTTCATCTCGTGCCCAATTACAACTTCGTCAAATCTTGAACTCACCAGAAATCAAGGCAAGCGTCCTACCAGACGAATTCTTACTTTCTCATTCTCTCCAAGCCTTCAATAACAATGGAGATTTAGTGGATCTTGATGTTATTCAAAAAATGGATGCCATTTTTGATGACTTCCGTATCTTTGTAAAAATTACAGAAAAATTGCGCAACGCACAAGAATTACTTCGCAAAGATGCTGAAGACTTTGACTGGGAAAATTTGTAAGATAGGAGACCAAAAAGAATGAAATTTGTTGGACTTGTAGGATCAAACTACGATCAATCATATAACCGTAAACTCTTGGAATTCATCCGTCGTCACTTCAAACTCAAATTTGAATTAGAAGTTCTTGAAATTGATGAAGTTCCAATGTTTAACCAAGACGAAAAATGGGATGAAAGCTTCCAATTGCGTCTCTTGTATAACAGAATTACACGTGCTGATGGTGTCATTATCGCTACTCCTGAGCACAACCACACAATCTCAGCTTCTCTTAAATCTGTTCTTGAATGGCTTTCATACGAAGTTCATCCATTTGAAAACAAACCAGTTATGATTGTGGGAGCTTCTTACTACGACCAAGGTACTTCTCGTGCCCAAGTTCACCTTCGTAAGATTCTTGACGCTCCAGGTGTCAATGCCTATACACTTCCTGGAAACGAATTCCTTCTTGGTAAAGCCAAAGAAGCTTTTGACGCAGAGGGCAATATCACGAATGAAGGAACAGTTAAATTCCTCGAAACTTGCTTGGATAATTTTGTAAAATATGTAGGAGTTGTTTCAAAATTGAAAAAACCAAAACCAATTGAACCAGAAGATTTGGATTGTGGCAGACCAATTGCTACCACAATCACAGAAGTTGATCCCGATGATCCAGAATGGGTTGAAAAAGTTGCTGAAATTACTGGTGCGGTTTCAGGTGATACCTATGTCAAACTAGATCATGGTATCTTAACTGTTAACCAAATCGATATGTTCTTGAAAGCAATGCCATTTGAATTGACATTTGCAGATGATAACAACCAATTCTTATACTACAATAATGTTCACCAAGATCCAAACACCATGTTTGCTAAACGTGTACCATCTCAATCTGGTAACCGTCTCTCAACTGTCCATAACTCACTTCCCGGTGGACGTATGAAAAATGTTGAATGGGTTGTCGGTGTACTGCGTAATGGTGATCAAGAATATGTTCGTACAATCGTTCCTGGATCTCCTGCAGGGGTTATCAATACTCACAACTATCAAGCTATGTACTATCCTGATGGATCATACGCTGGTATCAATGAAATAGTCTTCAACTTCCAACCATGGCTTGATTGGTACCTCAATACAACTGGTCAACGTCTAGTTGGTGGAAATGCTGCAGCTCCTGCTGGCGGACATGGTCACGGTGATGCAGATGCTACATCTGGAGCTTCTGATGCAGGTGATGCTGGAGGCCACGGTGGTGGCACAGACGCTACATCTGGCGCAAGTAACTAATAATAGTTTTGGGAACCATATTGGTTCCTTTTTTAGCGAAAAAAGACTAGCAGACAAAAACTGCTAGTCTTTTGGTTATTATTTTATCTATCCTTATTAAAAGAAAGAATACTTATTATGAATTTGGATCATCGAGACTACGGCCATGTAAACCTTTTTCACGTTGTACCTGACGTAGTTTCTCTGGTGTAACATCATTTCCTTCTTCATCCACAATTTTTATTCCCTCGATGTGGTGACGAACAGTGCGACGATAACCTTCGATGTACTCCTCACGTAGTTTGGCTTGTTCTACTTTTTCTTCTGGGGTCAAGCCTTCTATTTTTTTCTTTTTGGCAAGCTCGTTAATACGATCAATTTTTTTAGGATCCATGTTTCTCTCCTTTATGATAAGATTTAATCCATTTAACAGATTTTATTTGGTATTGATTTGGTTAAAACGTGCAAGTTTAGCTGCTTTTTGAGTTAAATAAGACAAGATAGCCAAACGATTTTGACGGACAGCCTGATCTTCGGCCATAACCATGGTATTCTCAAAGAATGCATCAATGACTGGGCTAAGAGCAAAGAGTTGTTTCAATTGCTGACTGGCAGTCCCTGACAAAACGAGTGATTCTACTGCTTCTGCCAAGTTTTTCTCTTCTTCATTCTCAAAGAGAGCTGAATCAACTGTAGCAACTCCTTCTGCCTTCTCAGCCAAGTTAAAGGCACGAGAAAGTGATTCAACAGATGGTTTGAAGTCTTCTTCCTTGCTTGCTTCTACGAGAGCATTTGCTGCTTCTAGCATATCTGCCACAACAAAGTTCGAACTTGCAAGGACCGCTTCCTTAACGTCTTTTGGAGTAGAGCCCATCATCTTATCAACACGAGCCTTGATAAAATCCATAACCTCTGCCTTATTTTCATAAGTCAAGCTGTCAAATGTTAGAGCATAAAGGCTATCAATCAGCTCATCCATAGCAATGTGCCAACCAAAGGCATCCAAGATACGAACCACACCTTGGGTCGCACGACGAAGGGCATAAGGGTCATTAGAACCTGATGGAATCAAGCCTACTGAGAAGAAACTCAAAATCGTATCCAATTTGTCTGCAATAGCTAGAATGGCTCCGACCTTGCTCTCTGGAAGTTCTCCTTCAGCTGAAGTAGGCATGTAGTGTTCACGAATAGCAGCTGCCACCGCTGGAGTTTCACCAGCAAGAAGGGCATATTTCTCACCCATAATTCCTTGGAGCTCGTCAAATTCACCAACCATCCCAGTCAACAAGTCAAACTTGTAAATGGCTGCTGCACGGGCTAGGTCAATCGTTTCATCCGCTGACAAGCCTGCTTTTTCTGCCAAGAGAATAGCAATCTGACCCGTACGAATCATGTGTTCACGAAGGGAACCAATTTTCTCATGGAAGGTGACATTGTTTAATTTTTCAACAAGGTCTGAAATAACCAATTTTTGATCTTCACGCCAGAAGAATTCACCATCTTCTAAGCGAGCTACTAAGACTTTTTCATTTCCTTTAATGACATTTTCCAAATGCTCTGCGTTTCCGTTACGGACAGAAATAAAGTTTGGCAATAGTTTACCGTCTTGATCGCGAACAACAAAGTAACGTTGGTGTTCTTTCATTGAAGTCACCAAAACTTCTTC
Organism: Streptococcus mitis; assembly: GCF_047465045.1. GTDB lineage: Bacteria > Bacillota > Bacilli > Lactobacillales > Streptococcaceae > Streptococcus > Streptococcus mitis_DT. The sequence goes on along the minus strand of NZ_JASHAR010000011.1, from coordinate 18,852 downwards.
TGGAACTTCAAGGTATTTGGCATCAAAACTTCCCATAAAGGCAGTTGGGTATTCAACCAAGTTCAAGACTTCATTAAGCAAGTCAGCATCAATCTCGATGCGTACACCATGCTCAGCTTCGATTGCCTTGATTTGGTCAACAATCATTTGCTCACGTTCACGTGGATCTGCGATTACAAACTGCTTACGAAGATTTTCTTCATAGCTCAATGCTGACTGAATTTTGGTTTCTTTCCCCAAGAAACGATGACCACGACTCACACGACCTCCCTTGATATCAAGGAAATCCAAATCAAATTCTTCTTCATCTAAAAGAACAGTTAAAGTGTGAACAGGACGAATGTATTCAAAGCTATTTCCAGCCCAGTGCATGCTGACAGGGAAAGTCAAGGACTTCAAGACATCTACAACACCAGGAACAATTGCTTCAACTGCTTGACCAATTTCTTCCTTGGTTACATAGACATATTCTTCACCCTTGATTTCACGGAATTCGATATCTTCAACAGTCAATCCTTTTCCACGAACAAATCCTTGAGCTGCTTTGGTGAAGTTCCCATCACTATCCAAGGCAATTTTCTTTGCCGGACCCTTAAAATCTTCTGTCAAATCAGACTGTTTGTCTGCAAGACCAGTTACACGAACAGCCAAACGACGTGGTGTTGAGAAGGTTTGAATGGCTTCAAAAGACAGGCGGTTTTCCTTGAGGAAGGCTGCCATTTTTTCGCCTAGTTGTTTTTCACTTGGTGTGACAACATAGGCTGGTAATTCTTCAAGACCGAGTTCTACTAATAAGTTTTTTGTCATGTTTTTTCCTTTACATTTTCTTCAATCTTTTTTGATATGCACCTTAGGTACTGGGGACGTCGCTAACTAACTTTGTGAGTCTGTATGGAAATCTAATACTAAATTGATCAAGATTTCCAACAGTCTCATCAAAGTGGATTTAGCTGACTAATTTTTGAACCTAAGGTTTCAAAAATCCCCACATAACAGTACGGCGGTGCATATCCCTCTAGCAAGTCTTCGACTTGCCTCTAACGATTTTAGAGCACAATATTACTCACTATTCTGCGTCTTCTGCTAAGAGTTTAGCTCGTGTTGCTTCATCCAAAAGTGGGTAGCCTAGGCGTTTGCGTTCTGCGACAAAGGTTTTGGCTACGACACGGGCCAAGTTACGGATACGAGCGATGTAGCCTGCGCGCTCTGTTACAGATACGGCACCACGCGCATCAAGCAGGTTAAAGGTATGCGAACATTTGAGAACATAGTCATAGGCAGGGTGCACCAATCCTTCTTCCAAGGCACGACCAGCTTCTTTTTCAAACTTATCAAAGTTTTCCAGCAACATTTCTTGATCAGAAATTTCAAATGAATATTTTGAATGCTCGTACTCAGGCTGGATGAAGATTTCTCCGTATTTTACACCATCAGCCCACTCGATATCATAGACAGAGTCTACTTCCTGGATGTAAGAAGCCAAACGCTCCAAACCATAGGTAACTTCCGCAGTCACAGGGCCAGTTGCCAATCCACCTACTTGTTGGAAGTAAGTGAATTGAGTGATTTCCATCCCATCAAGCCAAACTTCCCATCCAAGACCAGCTGAACCAGTAGATGGATTTTCCCAGTTGTCCTCAACGAAACGAATATCGTGTTCCAAAGGATTGATTCCCAATTTTTCCAAAGACTCAAGGTAAAGTTCTTGGATGTTTGATGGAGATGGCTTCATGACCACCTGGAATTGGTGGTGTTGGTAAAGACGGTTAGGATTTTCTCCGTAACGACCGTCAGCAGGACGACGTGATGGCTCTACATACGCTGCATTCCATGGCTCAGGTCCGATAGCACGAAGGAAAGTGTAAGGACTCATTGTCCCCGCACCTTTTTCATTATCATAAGCCTGCATAAGCATACAACCTTGGTCATTCCAAAATTGTTGCAAAGTAAGGATGATTTCCTGGAAAGTCAATTTTTTAGACATTATTTACTCCTTTTTATATAAATTACTTGCGACACGAGTCTGCCTCGTCGATTATACGAGGCAAGACGAGTTAGTACTGCGTCTAGCTCAGGCACTCTAGTGCTGAGCGTGGGGCAATTCGACTGTAAGGAGGTCTCTGCCACTGACGCAGTGAAATGTTAATTTCTTAGACATTGTTTACTCCTTTAGTTTTTATATTTCTTTTTCAATTAATTTCTGCTGAACAAACCAATTTAACAAGGGTAGAGTTTTATCTGTATTTGCCCATAAATGATAAGAATCGAAGACCGCTTGTACACTACCTAGATTTTCTACCAACTTATCTATTGTCAAAAAACTACGCCAGTATTCGTAAAAAATACTTGCATAGTTCTTATCATAAGTCGAAGAACCAAAATCATTCAATGAATGCCAACCATACTTCTTCTGAAAAAGTTCTACAAGAGATTGATTACAAATTTTTTCCGCTTGAAATTCCTCTTCTGTAAAGAAATACTTGCGACTAATATATTCAACCATCCCCTCTTCGAACCATATATAAGAGTCGTAACCATCAAAATCATCTAAAAAATGCTCCGACCAATGAGCTAACTCATGTCCTACAATCTGCAAGAGGAAATTTTCAGATAAAGAATGATAGTGACTTTCTATTGCTTGAGTTTGCTGAGAACACTCGTAGTCCATCAACTGATACAAATACAACTCTTTCCAAACAGCTAAATCAGGCGTCATAACCATTCGTCTATTATTTGTATAGGCTGGAACAGCACTTTCCCTAATAATCTGTGTAGCAGCATTAAAACTTGACCAAATAACGGCTTGCGGTAAATCACAGACTGCAAGTTCATTCTTTAAAAAAGATTGATAATCTTTCAACTTTTCAGTATTTCTTACTACAAAATCACGAAATGTAGCTAGTTGACTATCGTCTTTTACAAGATAAAGGTTTTCCACGTCTCTCCTTTCTTTCACATAATAGACTGAATAAGCGAAAGAACCGCGTCCGACAATCCTAGGTTGATTTAACCTAGGGGCGTCAGAAACGCGGTTCCACCCTAATTTATTACTTCATTGTTTTGAAAATACTACAGAAAGCGCCAGCACTTTATTTTGCCCTACTTGGCTCCCACTATCCCAAGCTCGCTTGAAGAACGCCATAAGACTTTCTTTCCTGCAGACTATTATATCAGAATTGTAACATACTGTAAATCAAAAACTATAGAAAGATGTATAGTATACTCTACTCACTTTTTGAGAAAGTTGCAAGTCCGATCACTGATAACAAGAGAGAAATTCCTGAAATACTTAGAATAATAGAAATCATGTTATTCTCACCAGTGGCTGGTAATTGTTTTCCTTCTTTGTTGACTGTAACTAAAAGCACTTGTTGACCACTTCCAGCTAGTGTTTTATTCTCATGCTTAGCTTCTATATTGGAATGATGTATTACAATTGATGTAGCTTTCTCAATTTTATCATTGCTAATTGAAGGCTTGATAGTTGAGACTTGTCTATTGTGACTTACTAATTTAACAGGTTTCACTTGAAAAACCGGCTTAACTGATACAACTGGTTTGGTTGGAATCTCTCCTTTATTAGCCTTAAGTTTTACAGCCGTCTCTTTTAGAGCATTGATTACTTCATTAATTTCTTCTTGACTAGCTTCTGCATTTTCCAAAAGTAGCTTAGCTTTGTTGAAAATAAGATTATATGAATCTTTCTCCTCTTTGCTAGCTGTCAAAAATCTTGGATCTTTGTCTTGGAACTTCACTTCATTCACGATAACATTTTTTAGGCTCATGAAATCTGTTTCTTTCCCATTCAGCTGGTCTTGTGCTTGCAAGAAAGTGGTCAATAGACGGTCGATTTCATCTTGAGTTATCAAATCTTTTGTAATTAATAATGCCAAGAGTTTAAATTCACGATCATATTGACCTTTGCGTTCTTGATCAGAATTTATATATTTACCTTTTTTAACTGTCTCAGCATATGCTTTAATAGCATTCTTCAATGATGTGATATCAGATTCCTTACCATCCAATGTTTGCATAGCAGACTCTAAAGCCTTAACAATTTGGTCAATTTTATGTTGGTTAAGTTTACTTCCCAACGCTAGTTGCGCATCTTTGACACTTTGATCAAAAATCTCTTTTAACTTCTGTTTTGTATTATAATATCTTGGAGTTTTAACTACTTCCATTTGTTTATTTAAAGTTGCAATCAGAGCTAACTTAGAAACGACTGAAAGTGACAAAACATTATTTTTACCAAACAAAACTTTAAATGGTTGAAGATTATCAAGTAATTCATAACCGTTTGATAGATTTACAAGAACCTTATATTCACCAGTAACTACTTTCTTACCATAAGAATGTTTACCATATGTTTCAGCTGGCAAGACTTGACTCTGACCGTCTTCACCTACTAAAGTAATCGTTGTAGTTCCAGGAACAGCTTGATTAAAGCCAACCGTTACTGGGGCATATTTCATTTTGTTAGCCAAGAAGGTAATAGTTTGAAAACTATTTTCTTTCGTTAAATCAAATTCCTTAGATAGGGCACTCACAAATTTCAACTCTGTACGGTCATAGCTAAAAATTTCTGCAACATAATGCCCAAATTTCAAGAAATTAATATCTTTTGACTTATCAACAGTTACATATTGACCTTCGCTATTTTTAATGCGATAAACATAAGTTGTATCAATCTCATCGTTGGTTTTATTGTTTAGTATAGCAATTTTTACACGACCACTATTTTCTTCACCTACAAGATCTTTGAGAGATATAACATCTACATTTCCCGCAAAGTCTTCTATATAATAGAAGATTTTCGATTTATCAACGTTCTTAGGAAGTGTATAACTACCATCTTCATTTTGTTTTATAATTTGATACTGTTCGACTTCTGAATCTGTCGCCTCTCTATTTTCAGAAGGACGAATATAAAAAACTTTTTCTAGAAGAATTCCACCATTTCCGACATCCTGAGGTTTGCGAGCTATAAATTGTTCTTGTTCTTCTTTAGAACGAATATAACCCGAAGTAATCAGAGGTTTTTGTGTATCGATTTGAATTTTAAATATTGTGTATTGTTCCTCAGCTCCAGGGACATCTGGCTTATAACTAATAACATAGTCATAAATTCCATCAGAGACTCGATTTCCATTAGAATCCTGTCCTCCCCAAGCTGTTTTATCGACAATGTAACTTCTTGGATTTCTAGTATCGCCATCAAAATAATTTTTTACAAGGTCTGTTGGACGACTTTGCCAAATAGGCTGACTGTGTGTTGTATCCGAAGAATCATAAACAGTCGCACGAAGATTTACCAAGTTTCTGTAGACAAGAGTTTTAAATTGAACAAAATCTTTATTACCATCCTCATTTGGCGAGATAGCAAGGCGGACATTCCCCTTTTCATCTAATTGAAGATGGTATTTTCCTTCAGCATCTTGTTTCACTCCGAGTACAGTCACTCGATTTCCTTGACGCTCTGCTTTTAAAACATTTACATCATTTTCAGAACTTGTTAAATAAGTTGCATCGTCTGAAGGTGAAATTCCTGGATTATCTTTATCAATTTCAGAGTAAAATCCACTGTTTCCTTCCTTAATCAATTGATAAATTGGTTTTTCAATTGCAGGTAGATTTTGGAATTCTCCCTTAAATCCCATAAATGGTAAACCAATAATAGAACCATCATCTGCAGGATTGACAAATCTAACAAATCCTTCTAGAAAATATCCATTTGGCATTATTTTGCTAAGTTCTTCAGTAAATTTACTTGTATCTACACTAACTGTTACTGTCTTCGTACTATGAGCTTTCACATTTACTTCAGGCCAAACTGTTTCAGTTAGTTTTCGTGGACGGAGAGTGAATTTCCCTTCGGTAACTTCATCCGTATTTGTATTTACAATCATCTTCAATGTTTGGTCTTTATCTGAAATATTATGAATTGTAACTTCAAAGGTAAATTTATCACCAACATTGCCAAGAGTAACACTCGGATAGTTATTTGCACCTGTTACAAAGAGATCTGTGCTTGTTGCCGCCATCGTGTCAACTACGCCAGCACCTTGCTGACGTGGAGAAGTATAGGCTCCAGTCTGTTTATTAAGATGTGGTTTTGCAGTAGACATAATTAAAGCTTTTACAATCTCTGAAATTTGACTAGCTGATAATTCAGGATGTTTCTTTGCTAAATATTCTTTGACTAATGCTGCGACACCAGCTACATGAGGGGCAGCCATACTTGTTCCACTGATACTTCCATAACTACTGTCGTTAAATGATGAATAGATATTTCCACCAGGTGCAGTAACATCTGGTTTCAATTGTCCATCTGTTGTAACTCCCCAGCTTGAAAAATCTGATAATTGGTCTGCAACATCTGATTTACGATTATCCATCTTGTGATTAAAGACAATTTTATACTGACCATATTTAAGAATTTCACCATAATGTTTTGAAATAAAGACAGATGGGATTTTCTTAGCATCACCTGTAACAGACATACTAACATTTGCACCTTCAACGTTGTTATAAATTAAAACTCCAGCTGCACCATGTTGAAGAGCATTTTTAATCTTATCAGAAAAATTAATTTTACCACGTTGAATCAGTGCTAACTTACCTCTTACATCAATATTAGCAAAATCTTCTTCACGACCAATACCCGCTGCTACATATTCGTATTCTTTCCCTTTTTCAAAATCTTTTTCTGTTTCAGGTCTATTAAAATCAAACTTACCATAATCAAGGGTAGCGTCATTTTCTAAACCTTTTACTTCAAAGACTTCAGTAGTTAGAATTTTATTATTAATCGAAGCAACAGAAATTGAATCTTCCACTGTAGAGGGATTTCCGACAAGACCATAGTCAGGATTTGCTGCTAATGGTTGTGAAAAACCTCTACCGAAAGTATTACTATTACCAGCAGCGATAACAACAGATACTCCTTTAGCGCGTGCTCTTTTTACTGCATCAATGATATCTGAACCTGCATCTACCGTTGAACCCGCACCTGCACCCAAACTCATATTGATCACATCTGCACCTAATGCAACAGCATCATCAATAGCTTTTACATAGAGGGCGGAGGCTGTAGTTTTATCTCTGTCTGAAAAAACTCTCATAAACATTATTTGAGCTTCTGGCGCCACCCCATATACCTTCTCAGAATTCGGGGCTTTATTAACAGGATTTCCAGCTACAATCCCAGTAACATGCATTCCATGAGACTCTTTTTCAGCTTCTTTTATATTATCAGTTCCATCAAAGTAATCATAAGCATATACTACTTTATCACTGTACCATTTCCCATAGTCAATACCAGCAGCCTTTTTAGCTTTTTCGATATCATCCTGATTTTTAAATTTCGCCTTTGACGGATCAGAAATACGCAAAACCTCATGATTCAAATCAAGTCCTGAATCTATAACAGCGACTACAGTTCCTTGTCCTTTATGTCCTGCTTCCCAGGTTTTAGGGACAGTAATAATTTCATTACTGGAGATACTGTTTGGCTTTTCTTTATGTTCACCTTGAGATAATGACTGTGATTGGATGCTTTCCGAAGAAGAATTACTTTTCACTGCTGATTCTTCCTTCTTCCCTTCACTTTTTATAGCAGTCGTTTCTTTCTGTCTGATTACATTCTTGTCTGACTTATTATCTCTAGATTCCATAGAATCATCTTGTTTTAATGACTCTGTCACTTCTGTTTTTTCCTTAGAAGAAGAATTTAGAGCATTCTTGTCAGCCGTGACTGGCGGTGCGAGCTTATTTGAATCATCTAATTTATTAGTCGTTACAGCATGTGTAACTTGATTGGATGTTTCAAATTTTCCCTCATCGGCACTAACCTGTGCGAAAGTAAATCCGAATGCAAAGACCGTTAGCAGAAAAATCGTTGCTACTTGGTACTTTTTATGACAAAAATCTTTGCAATCTCCCATAAAATCACTCCTTTTTATTTAAATTAAAAGTATTATATACTAAATTATCTGAAAATTCTATCAAAATTTTATTTTGTAACAAAATTGTAATATTAACCACTATTCTCATGTGATTTAAACATAAAAAAATTTAGTCTCGATTAATACAAGACTAAATTTATTTATTGAAAAAATACTTACTATGGAATTGGTCATTCAACAACAATCTTACTGATCACGATCATAGAATAGTTCATGTGATTTCAATCGTGAATTAAGCATTTCAGGAACTGTGACAAAGTGATATCCTTGCTCTTTTAGATAATCTATAACCTTCGGTAGAGCATGTACTGTCTCAGCGTGGATATCATGCATGAGAATAATAGAACCATTCTTGACTTCACGCTGAATTTCTGTCAAAATAGATGCTTCATTTTTATTCTTCCAGTCCAGACTATCTACATCCCACATAATAAAGCTCAAATCTAAGCTATTGCGAATGTCGTCTGTAATGGCTCCATAAGGCGGACGCATGAGTTTGGAACTAGAACCCAACACTTTAGTTAGCGCATCCTCAGTATCAGTTATTTGTTTTTTAGCGTCATCAAGCGAAAGTTTTGAAAGCACTGGATGGCTCCAACTATGGTTTCCAATGACATGGCCATCTGCTTTCATACGTTTCAGAATCTCTTCATTGCCAGAAACATTCTTACCTAAAACAAAGAAAGTTGCCTTGATACCATACTTAGAAAGTACATCTAATGCTTGATTTGTAGTTGCAGGATTTGGTCCATCATCAAAAGTCAAGGCCACTACTTTACGATTTTTCTTTTCATAATAAGCCTTATATAGTTCTGCATCCTTATCTAATAAATAAGAGGACTGAATAACTTCAAAGAAACTAGATATTGGCAAGGCAATCTCATCTAGATTTTCCACTGCCTGACTTGGATAAAGGATAATCTGACTATCCTTGTAATCAAAATTCCATGCAGACAAGTCTTGGTCAGAGAAGCCTTTAACAACTTGATTGATCTTTTCTTGCTCCAATTTCTTATCCTGTAAAAAAGAAGTCAGTTCTTTTATTAGTTTCTCTTTGCCCTTACTAGCATCTGAAAATAATTGATCAAGTGTGAAAGATTTACCATCTTCTGTCAAATGTACTTTTGCTAGACTAGTTTTTTCAGTCTCTTCAACTTTTGACGAAGTTAAATCATAGACTTGTTTCATCACACTTCGGTTGACAATCCCTTTTAAAGTCGAATCCTGTTTCTCCGTATAATAAAAAACCAGATTTTCCTTATCCTCTAGATTGTCTTTAATATCCTGTGTCATGATTTCTTTTACAGATAAAATCACTTGCTCCCCTTGGAGAGGATAATAGGCAATTACTTCTGCTTGTCCCTTACGAAAATGATCCTTCTGATTTCCCTCACTCAATTGATTATCTTTATCATTTTTTAAAGACTCAATTTTTTGTTCGAAACTTTGCTTTGTATATACTTTGTATCCAATCATTGAACCAAGGACGCAAATACTTACTGAAAAGATAGCTACCAGGGCTATTAAACCGATTCTCTTTTTATCGTGCTCAACACGCTTTGCTCTACTTTTATCCATAGAACCATCATATCAAATTCAAGCTATAATTTCAATGAGAAATAAGTACTATCACTCGTTTTGAACAAAAAATAGACTCCATAATATCTATAGGGGATTTACCCACTACAAATATTACAGAGGCTTTTATTATGTTAGAAACGAATCGTCTCACGTGTTTTTTCGTATGAAGTGACAAAACGGTTGGTTACACCTGGTTCTGCAACTTCCAAAGCTTGCGAAATCTTATCAAATGAAGCATGATAATCAAATTCTTTTTCAAAAATTTCTAATGATTCATTAAAGGCTTCCTGAATTCGTTCATCAAATGAGCGGTAACGGTTCGAATACTGTAGTAATTGTTCTGTCAATGTTGCATATTGAACAATATTATACGTTTCTTCTTCAAGTGCTTCCATATCATTTGTTGTAATTTCAAGCATACGGTTCACAACTTCGATATTGACCTGGGCTTCTTCTAGCTCAGCCATCAACTCTTCAGTATGATTACTTGCTGTAAAGAACAACTGTAAGAAATTCTGAGGAATACCTGGAAGATTGCGTTTTTCCATATATCTCTTAATGGTATGAAGACGATTGACATAAACATTTGCCTTCTGGCGAGCATTGATATCATCTTTTTCAATCTGAGCAAGGCGTTGACTAACCGCAACTTGTTCATCTTCAATTTCCTTCAAAGTCGCTTGTAAGTTTTCCAAACGTTCTTCAAGTAATGAATACGGCTCAGAATGTTCCTCTTGTTCAGAAGTTAATTCCAATACAGATTCTTCCAGAGATTCTAACTCAGCTTGTAATCTGTGTACGTGACTAACATCTGTTTCAGAAAGCAGGTAGTTATTACTTAATCGTTGAATATCTTCTACTAAAACAGCATTACTATCTTTCATGTGTTTCAAATATGTAGGGAGGGTAGCAACTAAGCCTTCTACTACTTTTTGAGCAGCGATTTCTCGTGTAAAGATATCATAGAGTGCATTGATTTCTTCTTGAACTTGAGTATTTTCGTACTCAGCATTATCCAACTCTAATTGTGCAACATTTTCGTGGTTTTTCTTCAAAGCTTCATAAAGCAATTGGAAGCGAGACTCAATGTCCGTCTCAGCAAAATGATAGTTAGCATCTAAAAGCTTACGGTAACCATCCTCCAGATCTTCCAATTGATCAGGTAGCTCTTTAGATAATGTTTTTACAATTGCTGGCAAGCGGTCAACAATATGACTCAAAGCCAAGATATGATTTTCAGCATTATCCAAAATCACAGCAGCTTCTACTGGGTCACCTGAGGTATTCAAAGTAACAAACTGAGAAAACTCTGATTGGATATTTTCCAATTGTTTTTCGATTTCAGACAAACCTTGGCCATATTCTTCAGAATGATCAGCAACTCGGTGTTGCAACTCTTCAAACAAGTCCAAGGTATGAAGAACACGTCCACTATTTTTAGACTCTTGTTTCTCCAAATCTGCCAAGGCATTGCGAATTGCCGCAATATCTTCTTCAATCAAGGTAATTTGGCTCTCGATTTGGTCAATTTGATGACTAGCCTTGAAAAAACGGAATGAATTGTTATAGCCTTCTGCCTCGAAAAGATTATTTTCGATATCGGCAAAAGAGTTAAGAGATAGGTCAACCCATTTTTGGTTCCATTCACGGAAAGTCACTTGACTTTGTCCAATCAAGTGCATATTTTTAACAGCTTCAACTTCATCATTAACTGGAAGATTGTACAGCTCTTCTTTTTTCTCTTCTAAAATTGCTAATTTATTTTCATTGCGTTTCCGTACATAAATTGCTATAGCATATGAAATCAGCAATATAATTGCAATTGCAATTATAAGATATACTACTAGACTACCAGACATATTAAACTCCTTTTTAACTTGAAACAATCGTAATGATTATATCATATTTTTTAGACCAAGGGAACTACTTCTCCCGATTTTTTAGACATCAAGTGTACTATAGACGGCATTTTCTTCGATAAATTCACGACGAGGCTCTACTCGATCCCCCATCAACATATCAAAGATTTTATCTGCTTCTGCAGCATCGTCTACAGAAACTCTTGCCATTAAGCGATGTTCGGGATCCATGGTTGTTTCCCACAACTGGTGATCATCCATTTCACCCAAACCTTTATAACGCTGAATGGTTGGTTTGGCACGTCCTTCACTATGGCGGGCCAAGGCTTCTTGGAGTTTAATTTCTTGATCCGCTCCTGGCTGGATATATTCTTTAATCTCGCTTCCAACCTTGACTCCATAAATTGGTGGTTGGGCAATATAAACATAACCAGCTTCTAGTATTGGTTTCATATAACGATAAATCAAGGTTAGAAGAAGAGTACGAATATGGGCTCCATCGACATCGGCATCGGTCATCAAAACGAGCTTTTGGTAACGGGCTTTTGAAACATCGAATTCTGCACCAAATCCAGTTCCCATCGCTGTGAAAAGACTACGAATTTCTTCATTGGCTAAAATCTTATCCATGCTAGCTTTTTCAACGTTCAAAATCTTACCACGAATTGGAAGGATAGCCTGGAACTCACGGTTACGACCAGATTTGGCTGATCCACCCGCTGAGTCTCCTTCGACGATAAAGAGTTCTGTTTCCGCAGGATTGTTAGAAGAACAGTCTGCTAATTTCCCTGGAAGGTTGGAAATTTCCAAACCAGATTTTTTACGAGTGACTTCACGCGCACGCTTGGCAGCCACACGAGCCTTGGCAGCTAAAATCCCTTTTTCCACGATGCGCTTTGCGATCTGCGGATTTTCCATGAGAAAATCAGAGAAAGCATCGCTGAAAAGACGATTGGTAATCTTGACCACTTCGCTGTTCCCCAGTTTGGTCTTAGTTTGTCCTTCAAACTGTGGATTTGGGTGTTTAACTGAGATAACTGCAGTTAATCCTTCGCGGACATCTTCCCCTGTTAGGTTGTCTTCATTGTCTTTCAGTAACTTATTCTTACGAGCATAATCGTTGATAACACGAGTCAAGGCTGTACGGAAACCTTGTTCATGCGTTCCACCTTCATGGGTATGAATATTATTGGCGAAACTCATGACATTTTCATGGTAACCCGTTGTGTACTGCATGGCTACTTCAACTGTGATATCATCCATTTCACCATCTGTGTAAATTGGTGTATCAAAGATAACATCCTTGTTCTCGTTGATATATTCAACGTAGCTAGCAATCCCACCTTCATAGTGGTAATGCTTAGTTTGTTCTAGCCCCTCACGCTTATCTGTGATGGAGATTTGAAGACCGCGATTTAGAAAGGCCAACTCTTGAATCCGTTTATTTAATTTATCGAAATCAAAGGTTGTTGTTTCAGTGAAGATTTCTGGGTCCGGTGTGAAGTGAACTGTTGTTCCCGTTTTATCCGTATCTCCAACCACCTCAAGGTCTGCAACAACATGACCACGACGGTATTCTTGGTAATGAATCTTACCATTTTTGTGGACATGAACATCTAACTGAGTGGAAAGAGCATTAACTACTGAAGACCCCACTCCGTGAAGACCACCTGAGACCTTATATCCGCCACCGCCAAACTTTCCTCCAGCATGAAGGACAGTAAAGACAGTCTCAACGGCAGGTCGACCTGTTTTTTCCTGAATATCGACGGGGATACCACGCCCATCATCGACAACAGTAATCGAATCATCTGGCTCAATGAAGACTTGAATGTGGCTGGCAAATCCTGCCAAGGCCTCATCAATTGAGTTATCAACAATTTCCCAGACTAGATGGTGAAGACCTTCTTTTGAAGTTGACCCGATATACATCCCTGGACGCATACGAACAGCCTCTAAGCCCTCTAAAACTTGAATTTGACTGGCATCATAATCCTGTGCCTGCAGATTTTTGATTTCTTCTGTCATCTTTTTCCTTTTTCTTACATGTCTAATACTTGTCTTAAATTCACGATACTGGTAAACAAGTGGGTAGCTAGTCCTGCAGCTTGCCCGGCTTCAATATCAATCGGTCGGTCACCAATGACAAGACCAGAGTTGATCTGATATTTTTCTATTAAATAAATCATGGACTCAGGATTTGGCTTTCTCTTAAAACCTGAGTTAGAAGTCACTACTTCTGTAAAATAGGTTGCTATAGAGGTTTTTTCTAAAATTTCCAAGACCTGATCATTTCGGTGAGAAACCAAGAAATGACGCCCACCTTGATTTGAAATGTCTTCCAATAAGTCAGAAACTCCTTCAAATAAAATCGGGTGTTCAAGCTCTCTGGCTTCATTTTCCTTGTATTTTTCTAAAAAATGCTCTAAGTTGGGAGCGAATGTCTCAATCGCAAAATCAGTAGAAACCTTTAAAGCTTGATAGACACTGTCATGGTCTTGTGTGATACCATACAGCGCTAATGTTTCAACAAATGCAGCTGTTGAAGTTTCGTAATTATCCAGTAAAGTTCCACCTAAATCCCAGATGTAATCGTGATATTTCATAGCTTTCATTATACCATTTTTTCGTTAAAAAAGCGATGATTTCCCTGAGTTTTCCACATAAAAAACGCTCTATGATATTTATATAGGACAAATCTCTTATAGATCTTATGAAACCTATTTTCTTGTAGAAAAAAAGTCCCATAAGATCTATAATGAAAAGCAACCAAACCATCATTAGAGAGAATCATATGGAACAATTATATTTTAACACAAAACTACTTGATATAAAAAATCCTAATACCAAATTTATGGATGTTATTAATAGGGGGGTAACTTCTCAAAGTAACTTCCACTTGACTGGTATTGAGCCTAGCTTTTCATTAATCTTGTCTTGAAATTTTAAAATAGATTACAAAACCTTACTCAAGAAGTCTTTAGTCCGTTGTTCTTGAGTTTGTTCAAAAATCTGTTCAGGTGTTCCGTCTTCAACAACCACACCGTCTGCCATAAAGATGACACGGTCTGCCACCTCACGAGCAAATCCCATCTCATGTGTTACGATAACCATGGTCATTCCTGACTTGGCTAGGTCTTGCATAACAGCCAACACTTCACCTACCATTTCAGGGTCCAGGGCTGAAGTTGGCTCGTCAAAGAGCAAAACATCTGGTTCCATAGCTAAGCCACGCGCAATAGCAATCCGCTGTTGCTGGCCACCTGACAAACTCTGTGGATAAGCAGTTGCCTTATCTGGTAAGCCAACTTTTTCCAAAAGCTCCTTAGCTCTCTTCTCTGCAACTTCCTTACTTTCACCTTTGGTCTTGATAGGAGACAAGGTAATATTATCCATCACAGTCATATTAGGAAAGAGATTAAATTGTTGGAAAACCATGCCCATCTTCTCACGCATGGCAAACAGGTCATTCTTCTTGTCCGTAATATCAACTCCCTCAAAGATAACCTTCCCTTTTGTTGCTTCTTCCAACAAATTCATAGAACGAAGCAAGGTAGATTTTCCGCTTCCTGAAGGACCAATGATAACGACAACTTCTCCTCTTTTAATCTCGAGGTTGATGCCCTTCAATACTTCATTCTTTCCAAAAGATTTATGTAAATTTTCAATTTTTATCAAGGTCTCTGTCATTATTTTTTATCTCCTTGTTCCATTCGTTTTTCAAAAGCTTTCAAGGCTACTGTCAAAATAGAGGTCATAATCAAGTAGTAAAAGGCTGCAAATAAAAGTGGTGTTAAAGGTAGATAGGTTGTTGTAGAAACTGTTGTAGCTCCATTCCACAACTCCATAACACCGATAGCTGATAAGAGGGAACTATCCTTGATAATAGTGATAAATTCGTTCCCCAATGCTGGCAAAATATTTTTGATAGCTTGTGGCAAAATCACATAGCGCATCGCATTTTTAGGACGAATCCCTAAAGAATAGGCCGCCTCTAACTGCCCCTTAGGAACCGCATTAATCCCAGCCCGAACAGTCTCAGAAACATAAGCACCACTGTTCATAGAAATAATCAAAATCCCTGGAATCAGACGAGAAAGGTCAACACCTAAAATCCCAACCTGAATAGTCGGAGCATTGATATGCATAAGAGCAAAGGCAATCATAATCTGAACCATCATTGGCGTCCCGCGGAAAATCCAAACGTACAAGTTGGCTAGCCAAACAAGCGGTTTAAACTTTGAACGTTGCCCAAAAGCCAAGACAACACCCAAAATAGTTCCCAAAAAGACAACACAGATAGAAATGAGAACCGTCACAACAGCCCCATAGTTAAAATAAGGTAAATACTTAGGTAAAAAAGAAAAATTCATAGTCACACTGCTTTCTAAAATAGAATACTGTATGATTATAACATCAATTGAATTAAAATTCAAATCTTTTGTCTAATTTATTCAAAAAAACTTTAAGCTAGTAGAATTAGCGAGAAATCTTAGTTTTTTCTAGGCAAGTTGACCTCCTTTATGGTAAAATAGTAACGATAAGAAATGAAGGAGAATCAAAATGGAATCACATTTGGTTAGAATCATCAACCGCCTTGAAGCAATGACAAAAGACGGTGGAAATTTAAAACGTAATTTTGAACGCGAAGGAGTTGTTGTTGCAGAAGTTGCATACAGCCACGACGAAGAAAACGGCTCAATCTTTACCCTTCGTGATGTCGAAGCTCGCGAAACTTATACGTTTGACAGCATTGACTTGATTGCAATGGAGATTTACGAACTCCTTTACTAATACAAAACAAGCTGGGATTACACCCTGCATGTCTAACCAAAATCCTTTTTGTCTCACAAATAGGATTTTTTTATAGTCCAAATCCACAAAGATTTTCATTGTAATAACTTCTCAAAGCTGCAATCTTTTTACTTGCTTTACACCCCAATCCTGTTATAATGAGAGTATAGAAATTTGACTATTTTTGACCTTTAAACAGGTCAGGCTAAAGAAAGAAATGAGGTAGATGTATGCTTTGTCAAAACTGTAAAATCAATGACTCAACAATTCATCTTTACACCAATCTCAATGGAAAACAAAAACAAATTGACCTCTGTCAAAACTGCTACAAGATTATCAAGACTGATCCTAACAACAGTCTCTTTAAAGGAATGACAGATTTGAACAATCGTGACTTTGATCCCTTTGGTGATTTCTTCAATGATCTAAACAATTTCAGACCTTCTAGCAATACTCCTCCTACTCCCCCAACCCAATCAGGTGGAGGTTACGGTGGAAACGGCGGTTATGGCTCCCAAAATCGTGGATCTGCTCAAACTCCGCCTCCAAGCCAAGAAAAAGGCCTGTTAGAAGAATTTGGTATCAATGTAACTGAGATTGCTCGTCGTGGCGATATTGACCCCGTTATTGGACGCGATGATGAGATTATCCGTGTCATCGAGATTCTCAATCGTAGAACCAAGAATAATCCTGTTCTTATCGGTGAACCTGGTGTCGGAAAAACTGCCGTTGTCGAAGGTCTAGCTCAAAAAATCGTTGATGGTGATGTTCCACATAAACTTCAAGGTAAACAAGTCATCCGTCTGGATGTGGTTAGCTTGGTTCAAGGAACAGGTATCCGTGGACAATTTGAAGAACGCATGCAAAAACTCATGGAAGAAATTCGCAAACGTGAGGACATCATTCTCTTTATCGATGAAATCCATGAAATTGTCGGTGCTGGTTCTGCAGGCGATGGCAATATGGATGCAGGAAATATCCTCAAGCCAGCCCTTGCTCGTGGGGAACTACAATTGGTCGGTGCTACTACCCTCAATGAATACCGTATCATTGAAAAAGATGCGGCCCTAGAGCGTCGTATGCAGCCTGTGAAGGTAGATGAACCAACCGTGGAAGAAACAATCACTATCCTCAAAGGCATTCAAAAGAAATACGAAGACTACCACCACGTTCAATATACCGATGCCGCAATTGAAGCAGCTGCAACTCTTTCCAATCGCTACATACAAGATCGCTTCTTACCTGACAAGGCCATTGACCTCCTAGATGAAGCAGGTTCTAAGATGAACTTAACCTTGAATTTTGTGGATCCTAAAGTGATTGATCAACGCTTGATTGAAGCTGAAAATCTCAAATCTCAAGCTACACGAGAGGAAGATTTTGAAAAAGCTGCCTACTTCCGTGACCAGATTGCTAAATATAAGGAAATGCAAAAGAAAAAGGTTACAGACCAAGATACTCCTATCATCAGTGAGAAAACCATCGAGCACATTATCGAGCAGAAAACCAATATCCCTGTTGGGGAATTGAAAGAGAAAGAACAATCTCAACTCATCCATCTAGCTGAAGACCTCAAATCTCATGTTATTGGACAAGACGATGCTGTCGATAAGATTGCCAAGGCTATTCGCCGTAATCGTGTTGGACTTGGGACTCCTAATCGCCCCATCGGAAGCTTCCTCTTTGTTGGCCCAACTGGTGTCGGTAAGACAGAACTTTCCAAACAACTAGCCATCGAACTCTTTGGTTCTGCTGACAGCATGATTCGCTTTGATATGAGTGAATACATGGAAAAACATAGTGTTGCGAAGTTGGTCGGCGCCCCTCCAGGTTATGTTGGATATGATGAGGCTGGACAATTAACTGAAAAAGTTCGTCGCAATCCATATTCTCTCATCCTTCTCGATGAAGTGGAAAAAGCCCATCCAGATGTCATGCATATGTTCCTGCAAGTCTTGGACGATGGACGTTTGACAGATGGGCAAGGACGTACCGTCAGCTTCAAGGATGCCATTATTATCATGACCTCAAATGCAGGTACAGGTAAGGCTGAAGCCAGCGTTGGTTTTGGGGCAGCTCGCGAAGGACGTACCAACTCTGTTCTCGGTGAACTCGGCAACTTCTTTAGCCCAGAATTTATGAACCGTTTTGACGGCATCATCGAGTTCAAAGCTCTCAGCAAGGACAACCTCCTTCAAATCGTCGAGCTCATGCTAGCAGATGTTAACAAGCGTCTCTCTAGCAACAATATCCATCTCGATGTGACAGACAAGGTCAAGGAAAAATTGGTTGACCTCGGTTATGATCCAAAAATGGGAGCACGACCACTTCGTCGTACTATTCAAGACTATATTGAGGACGCAATCACTGACTACTACCTTGAAAATCCAAGCGAAAAAGAACTCAAGGCAGTAATGACCAGCAAGGGCAAGATTCAAATTAAGTCTGTCAAAAAAGCTGAAGTTAAAACTTCTGAAAAAGAAGTATAAATCCTATAGACAAGAGCCTGATACAAAATAGTTCTCAGCCACAAAAAAGCTAGAGATTTCCAATAGCGGAACTCTAGCTTTTTAATTTTGAGTCGTTCTCTTATTGTATTTGAGGAGTTTATTGGCCATAAGTATCAATCCCATGTCAATTCTCACTTGACG
>NZ_JASHAR010000010.1:0-67306 GCF_047465045.1 Streptococcus mitis | reverse complement strand
CTCAGAGTTAAGTGACGATAGCCTAGGAGATACACCTGTACCCATGCCGAACACAGAAGTTAAGCCCTAGAACGCCGGAAGTAGTTGGGGGTTGCCCCCTGTGAGATATGGAAGTCGCTTAGCTTTAATCCGCCATAGCTCAGTTGGTAGTAGCGCATGACTGTTAATCATGATGTCGTAGGTTCGAGTCCTACTGGCGGAGTAGTTAAGAAAAAGAGGTTTAGGCCTCTTTTTTTATGTAATTAATAATCTGTCTCGCACCTAATGACAAGTGATATTTTTCTTGACGAGAGAGGTCTCGACTACCATCATTTTAGAACAATGATAGCACTTGAATCGACGCTTTCTAAGGAGGATTCTGGTAGGCATATCAGTCGTTTTGAGGTAAGGAATTTTAGAAGGTTTTTGGAAGTCATATTTAGCCATTTGTCCATGACAGTTGTGAGATTTAGATGCAGGATAATCTAGCTTAGCGATAATTTCTTTATGCGTTCCAGCATCCAGATAGTCCAATATTATGATGTTCTTGTCTTTAATGTCAAGCAATTTTGTGTTAAAATGTAATTGTTCCATATGCTTCTTTCTAATGAGTCGTTTGATCGCTTTTCATTATAGGTCATATGGGACTTTTTTTCTACACAAAAATAGGCTCCATAATATCTATAGGGGATTTACCCACTACAAATATTATAGAGCCTTTTTATTGACGAGAGAAATTTCACTGACAGCTATTTTTGAGCAATGATTGCAAGTGAAACTGCGCTTTTTGAGGATTTAACCAATAAAAATATTGTAAATCTAAAAGTCTTAAGGAGACCTTTTTAGGTCTTTAATCGTATGAAATTTATTTAAGATATTTGTCTCTATTCTGTCAACTTTTCTTATTTTCTATCTTGTTGAGGTTGGTATTTTAACAATTCAGGAATTTATAATAACTGTTTATAATTTTTTGTTAGAATAAGTTCATAAATAGAAAAAAGGAGTGTAGGCTTATGCTACAAAGTATTTATGATCAGATGACTGATTTCTATGACAGTATCGAAGAAGAGTATGCTACTTTCTTTGATAATAGTTGGGAATGGGAACATTTTCATTTTAAATTTTTGATTTATTATTTAGTTCGATATAGCATTGGGTGTCGTAGGGATTTTATCGTTTACCATTATCGTGTTGCTTATCGTTTGTATCTTGAAAAGATGATAATGAATCGAGGTTTTATTTCTTGTTGAGACAGCACGAGTGAATTCCCGAACGAATTTACTCTTTTACGGAACAATTATGATAAATAGCTGTAAATTTTTCTATAATATTTTTTAATAGTTGGAAATAGCAAATCTTTCTATTGTTTCTTCTTGATAAAAAGGCGATTTTTTCTTATAATAAATTGTAAGATATAATTGCGGGTGAGATTCCTGCCATGTATGTGAGAAAGGAAGAGCCTGAGGGCTCAGACAAGATTATGACTTCAGTTGTTGTTGTAGGTACCCAGTGGGGTGATGAAGGTAAAGGGAAGATTACAGACTTCCTTTCAGCGAATGCAGAAGTGATTGCACGTTACCAAGGTGGTGATAATGCTGGTCACACGATTGTTATTGATGGTAAGAAGTTTAAATTGCACTTGATTCCCTCTGGGATTTTCTTCCCTGAAAAAATCTCTGTCATTGGGAATGGTATGGTTGTAAATCCTAAATCTCTTGTAAAAGAGTTAAGCTATCTTCATGAGGAAGGTGTGACAACGGATAACTTGCGTATTTCTGATCGTGCGCATGTTATTTTGCCTTATCATATCGAGTTGGATCGTTTGCAAGAAGAAGCTAAGGGCGACAATAAGATTGGTACTACAATTAAAGGAATTGGTCCAGCTTATATGGACAAGGCTGCTCGTGTTGGGATTCGTATTGCAGATCTTTTAGATAAAGATATTTTCCGTGAGCGCTTAGAACGTAACCTTGCTGAAAAGAATCGTCTTTTTGAAAAATTGTATGACAGTAAAGCGATTGCTTTCGATGATATTTTTGAAGAATATTACGAATATGGTCAACAAATCAAGAAATATGTGACAGATACATCTGTTATTTTGAATGATGCGCTTGATAACGGTAAACGTGTGCTTTTTGAAGGTGCACAAGGTGTTATGCTAGATATCGACCAAGGTACTTATCCATTTGTTACGTCATCAAACCCTGTGGCTGGTGGTGTTACGATTGGTTCTGGTGTTGGTCCAAGTAAGATTGACAAGGTTGTTGGTGTATGTAAAGCCTATACGAGTCGTGTAGGAGATGGACCTTTCCCAACTGAATTGTTTGATGAAGTGGGGGAACGCATTCGTGAAGTAGGTCATGAGTATGGTACTACAACAGGTCGTCCACGTCGTGTAGGTTGGTTTGACTCAGTTGTGATGCGTCATAGCCGTCGTGTTTCTGGTATCACTAACCTTTCATTGAACTCTATCGATGTTTTGAGTGGTTTAGATACAGTGAAAATCTGTGTGGCCTATGATCTTGATGGTCAACGTATTGACTACTATCCAGCTAGTCTTGAGCAATTGAAGCGTTGCAAGCCTATCTATGAAGAGTTACCAGGTTGGTCAGAAGATATTACTGGAGTTCGTAATTTGGAAGATCTTCCTGAGAATGCGCGTAACTACGTTCGTCGTGTGAGTGAATTGGTTGGCGTTCGTATTTCTACTTTCTCAGTAGGTCCTGGTCGTGAACAAACAAATATTTTAGAAAGTGTTTGGTCCTAAGAGATTTTTAAGATTTGTTTAAGATAGGTCGGGTATACTATAGACAGTTACAAGAAGACCTCCTAACTTGTTGTAACAAATATCCTAAACTTTTCTTTTTCATAATAATCTCCCTATAAAGTCACCGCATTCGGTGGCTTTTTTTGTCTTGGGATTCATGATATAATAATAAAATCGATAAGTAGTAAAAGGGAAATTGATGAATTATACAGTTGAAGAAAAAGAAGTCTTTATGAGGGAAGCTTTGAGAGAGGCTGAGATTGCTCTTGAACACGATGAAATTCCAATTGGTTGTGTGATTGTCAAGGACGGAGAAATCATTGGCCGTGGGCATAATGCGCGTGAGGAACTGCAGCGAGCGGTTATGCATGCGGAAATTATGGCCATAGAGAATGCGAATCTGAGTGAGGAGAGCTGGCGCTTGCTTGATTGCACGCTTTTTGTGACCATTGAGCCTTGTGTCATGTGTAGTGGGGCAATTGGACTCGCCCGTATTCCAAACGTGGTCTATGGGGCTAAAAACCAGAAATTTGGCGCTGCTGGGAGTTTGTACGATATCTTGACAGATGAGCGTCTCAATCATCGTGTGGAGGTTGAAACGGGAATTTTGGAAGATGAATGCGCAGCTATTATGCAGGACTTTTTTAGAAATAGACGGAAAAAATAATTTTGCTTTTAAAATGAATAGGAATGTGATATAATAAATAGTGGAGCAACAGTTCTGCGTGAAGCGGGTCAGGGGAGGAATCCAGCAGCCCTAAGCGATTTGAATTGTGTGCTCTTTTTTTCGTGCTTTTTCCGAATAAATAAGATAGAATAATCTAGAATAAATGATAATAGAAAAGAGAAGATGATGAAAATTCGTGGTTTTGAATTGGTTTCGAGTTTTACAGATGAGAATTTATTGCCGAAGCGTGAGACAGCGCATGCGGCTGGTTACGACTTAAAGGTTGCTGTGCGTACGGTTATTGCGCCAGGAGAGATTGTCTTGGTTCCGACAGGGGTTAAGGCTTATATGCAGCCGACTGAGGTTCTCTACCTCTATGATCGTTCTTCAAACCCTCGTAAGAAGGGCTTGGTTTTAATTAACTCGGTTGGGGTCATTGATGGAGATTATTATGGAAATCCTGGGAATGAAGGGCATATTTTTGCTCAGATGAAGAATATCACAGACCAAGAGGTTGTTCTTGAAGTTGGGGAACGTGTGGTCCAGGCTGTCTTTGCTCCTTTCTTAATTGCAGATGGAGATGCGGCTGATGGTGTGCGGACTGGTGGTTTTGGATCGACAGGGCACTAGGATGAAAATTATCTTTGTACGTCATGGAGAGCCAGATTATAGTATGCTTGATAAACTTGAAAATCCGCAACTCTATAGTGGTTTTGGTCGTGATTTAGCACCATTGACAGGAAAAGGTCGCAGTCTGGCAAAAGAAGTTGCTAAAACTGCATGTTTTGGAAAGGCAGAGATTATTATTTCATCGTCTGTGACGAGGGCTTTAGAAACAGCACATTATATAGCAGTTGAAACAGGATTGGACTTATTTGTGGAGCCGTTTTTTCATGAGTGGCGTCCAGACTTAGATGGCACTAACTCTGATTTAACTAGTGTATTGGTAGCTCATGAATATTATCTAAAACATCAAGGAGGTTTATCTGAAGATTCTCCTTATCGCTATGAAACTGATCTAGAGATGCGTCATCGTTTTTTAAGAGCTTTGGAAAAATATAAAAATTATAAAACTATTATCATTGTCACTCACGGAATGCTCATGCGCCAGTTTGTACCAAATGAGAAGATTGATTTTTGCCAAGCGATTGAGTGTGAGTTAGAGATATAGAAAGAGGTTTATCATCGCAAAGAAAAAAGCGACATTTGTATGTCAAAATTGTGGGTATAATTCCCCTAAATATCTGGGTCGTTGTCCCAACTGTGGGTCTTGGTCTTCTTTTGTAGAAGAGGTTGAGGTTGCCGAGGTCAAGAACGCGCGTGTGTCCTTGACGGGGGAGAAAAGACAGAAAGAAGAAATTTGCGACCGGCTTGCTGCTTGTATCTTCTCGTATCTTTGAGAAGCGTAGTGCTTCTTGCTTTACTAATCCAGATTTAAAAGATTTTTTAGAGGAGACCGGTGCTAAAAGCATAGAGTTTATAGGGGTAGATGGCAATGGCTGTGTTAAGGCTTCCGTTTTGGCAGCTACCAAGGAGAATTATCAGGTTTCTGTCGATTTGTCTGCTGTCGGAGTTGCCAACCAGAAGAAGTTCTCTAAAACACTGAAGAAGTGGCAAGATTGCGGAATCAAGATTGGATAGTTTTATGGGGATCTTAATATGAAAATTATTTTTATCCGTCACGGGGAGCCAGATTATTGTGAGTTAGAGGAACATTCTTATACGGGATTTGGGATAGATTTGGCACCCTTGTCTGAGAAGGGACGGCAACAAGCCCAGAAACTGAGCAAAAATCTCTTGCTTCCTTCAGCTGAAATAATCATATCTTCTGCAGTCACAAGAGCTTTAGAAACGGCTTCTTATGTGGCTTGTGTTACTGGACTTCCTTTGAGAGTGGAGCCATTATTACATGAATGGCAGGTCTATGAAAGTGGCACAGATAATTTTGAAAAAGCTCGTACTATGTTTCTAGAAAATAAGGGGGAGTTACTTCCTAATAGTCCTATTCAATATGAGACAGCTACGGAAATGAAGTCTCGTTTTCTAGAATGTATGTCTAAGTATCGAGAACATCAGACTGTGGTAGTTGTTGCTCATCGAATGCTCATGCGTCAGTTTGTGCCAAATGAGAAGATTGATTTTTGCCAAGTAATTGAGTGTGAGTTAGAGATATAGAAAGAGGTTTATCATCGCAAAGAAAAAAGCGACATTT
The DNA here is from genome assembly GCF_047465045.1 of Streptococcus mitis. GTDB lineage: Bacteria > Bacillota > Bacilli > Lactobacillales > Streptococcaceae > Streptococcus > Streptococcus mitis_DT. Next base: position 61,681 of record NZ_JASHAR010000010.1, on the reverse strand, counting down.
GTATGTCAAAATTGTGGGTATAATTCCCCTAAATATCTGGGGCGTTGTCCCAACTGTGGGTCTTGGTCTTCTTTTGTGGAAGAGGTTGAGGTTGCCGAGGTAAAGAATGCGCGTGTGTCCTTGACGGGGGAGAAAACCAAGCCCATGAAACTAGCTGAGGTGACTTCCATCAATGTCAATCGAACCAAGACGGAGATGGAGGAATTCAACCGTGTACTTGGAGGCGGAGTGGTACCGGGAAGTCTTGTCCTCATTGGTGGGGATCCTGGAATTGGGAAATCAACCCTTCTCCTACAAGTCTCAACCCAGTTGTCCCAAGTGGGAACGGTTCTCTACGTCAGTGGGGAGGAGTCTGCCCAGCAGATTAAACTACGAGCAGAGCGCTTGGGAGATATTGATAGCGAGTTTTATCTCTATGCAGAGACCAATATGCAGAGTGTTCGAGCTGAGGTGGAGCGCATCCAACCAGACTTCCTCATTATTGACTCCATTCAGACTATTATGTCTCCTGAGATTTCAGGGGTGCAGGGATCTGTTTCTCAAGTGCGTGAGGTGACAGCTGAACTTATGCAGCTGGCCAAAACCAATAACATTGCCATCTTTATCGTAGGGCACGTGACCAAGGAGGGAACCTTGGCTGGTCCTCGTATGCTAGAGCATATGGTGGATACGGTGCTTTACTTTGAAGGGGAGCGTCATCACACCTTTCGTATTTTGAGAGCGGTCAAAAACCGTTTTGGCTCCACTAATGAGATTGGGATTTTTGAGATGCAGTCGGGCGGATTGGTTGAGGTACTCAATCCGAGTCAAGTTTTCCTAGAAGAGCGTTTGGATGGAGCAACTGGTTCATCAATCGTTGTGACCATGGAAGGGACGCGTCCGATTTTGGCGGAGGTTCAGGCTTTGGTGACACCGACCATGTTTGGAAATGCTAAGCGTACGACGACAGGACTTGATTTCAACCGTGCTAGCTTGATTATGGCTGTTTTGGAAAAGCGGGCAGGTCTTCTCTTGCAAAATCAGGACGCCTATCTCAAATCTGCTGGCGGTGTCAAATTGGATGAACCTGCGATAGACTTGGCCGTTGCGGTTGCTATTGCTTCGAGCTACAAGGACAAGCCAACTAATCCTCAGGAATGTTTTGTAGGCGAACTGGGCTTGACAGGAGAAATTCGACGCGTGAATCGTATCGAGCAACGCATCAATGAAGCTGCTAAACTGGGCTTTACTAAGATTTATGTGCCTAAGAATTCCTTGACAGGAATCACTCCGCCTAAGAAAATTCAGGTCATTGGCGTGACAACGATTCAGGAAGTTTTGAAAAAGGTCTTTGCATAATCCGTGACAAATCTTCTTAAAAATGATAAGATAGGAGAAATATTTGACTATCAAATTTTCAAGGAGGGAATCGTGTCGTATTTTGAACAGTTTATGCAAGCCAATCAGGCTTATGTTGCCCTACATGGGCAGTTAAATCTGCCACTTAAACCCAAAACCAGAGTAGCCATTGTGACCTGTATGGACTCACGTTTGCACGTTGCGCAAGCTCTAGGTTTGGCACTTGGGGATGCTCATATCTTGCGGAATGCAGGTGGTCGAGTGACAGAGGACATGATTCGTTCGCTAGTTATTTCCCAGCAACAGATGGGGACAAGAGAGATTGTGGTGTTGCACCATACAGACTGTGGTGCTCAGACCTTTGAAAATGGTCCTTTTCATGAGTATCTGAAAGAGGAACTAGGTGTCGATGTGTCAGACCAGGACTTCTTGCCCTTTCAAGATATAGAGGAGAGTGTACGTGAGGATATGCAACTCCTTATCGAGTCTCCCCTAATACCAGATGATGTCATTATCTCTGGTGCTATTTACGATGTGGATACAGGAAGTATGACAGTCGTAGAATTATAAATACTTCATTTAGAAAGAAAGTGTATGAAGAAAAACAGTATTTTATTTATTTTTATCTTATTGCTATGTATTGGTTTGCAGTATGAAACTATCTACTATACGGACGGTTCGATGTCAGGTGCGGAATATGGACTAATGGGAGTTTCTATCTTTCTAGCTCTCTTTTACATGATTCCGGCTCTTTATTTCCTTTTCCGTATTGGGAAAAAATGGGAATTACCAAAGAAGGTCTTGATTCTGTCTTTATTGGGCGGGATGTTCCTCTCAGGCTGGTTGTCTAGCTTTGCTAATACCTATATCCATGATTTGCTGGGTATTCTTTTCCCAGATAGTGCATTTTTAAATGCCTTTGAAAGTGCTATTGTGGCTCCTTTGGTAGAAGAACCGCTTAAATTATTGCCACTTGTCTTTGTTTTGGCTTTGATTCCTGTACGAAAATTAAAATCTTTGTTGTTACTAGGGATTGCTTCTGGTTTGGGATTCCAAATGATTGAGGATATTGGCTACATTCGTACGGATTTGCCAGAGGGCTTTGACTTTACTATTTCGAGAATTTTAGAGCGTATTATCTCAGGAATTGCTTCTCACTGGACTTTTTCAGGTTTGGCGGTAGTAGGTGTTTACTTGCTTTACATAGCCTATAAAGGGCAGAAGGTTGGCAAGAAACAGGGGCTTATTTTCCTAGGTTTAGCCTTTGGAACTCACTTCCTGTTTAACTCTCCTTTTGTGGAGTTGGAGACAGAGTTGCCCTTAGCGATTCCATTGGTTACGGCTATTACTCTCTATGGTTTTTACCAGGCTTATCGCTTTGTTGAGAAGCACAATGAGTTGATGAACTAGAATATTTTTCAAAAGAATGATGCAAGGGTACAAATATGGTGCCCTTCTTTTATTTTTGATTGAAAAATAGTGCAAAAAGCGCTACAATGGTAGATGGAAAAATCTTGTGAAAAGCACAAGCGATACATATATACCGGAGGAAATCATGTCTTTTTCTGATTTAAAGCTGTTTGCCCTTTCTTCTAATCAAGAATTGGCAAAACGTGTAGCGCAGGAGATTGGGATAGAGTTGGGGAAATCAAGTGTCCGCCAATTTTCAGATGGAGAGATTCAGGTCAACATCGAAGAATCAATCCGTGGGAAACACGTCTTTATCCTACAATCAACTAGTTCGCCTGTAAATGACAATCTGCTTGAAATTTTGATTATGGTAGATGCTTTGAAGCGTGCGAGTGCAGAATCTGTCAATGTTGTCATGCCTTACTATGGGTATGCACGTCAGGATAGAAAGGCGAGAGCGCGTGAGCCAATCACTTCAAAACTTGTCGCAAATATGCTTGAAGTAGCTGGAGTAGATCGTTTATTGACAATCGACTTGCATGCTGCGCAGATTCAAGGATTCTTTGATATTCCTGTGGATCACTTGATGGGAGCTCCTCTGATTGCGGATTATTTTGAGCGTCGTGGCATGGTCGGTTCTGACTATGTGGTTGTCAGTCCAGACCATGGAGGTGTGACTCGTGCTCGTAAGTTGGCAGAATTTTTGAAAACATCTATTGCTATCATTGACAAACGTCGTAGTGTTGATAAGATGAATACCAGTGAAGTCATGAACATCATCGGTAAGGTAGAAGGCAAGACTTGTATCTTGATTGATGATATGATTGATACGGCTGGAACCATTTGTCATGCGGCAGATGCCCTGGCAGAAGCTGGTGCTGTTGAAGTCTATGCAAGCTGTACGCACCCAGTTCTTTCTGGTCCTGCTATGGACAATATCCAAAAATCAGCTATCAAGAAATTGGTGGTTTTGGATACTATCTACTTGCCAGAAGAGCGTTTGATTGACAAAATTGAGCAGATTTCAATCGCTCATCTCTTGGGGGACGCCATCGTACGTATTCATGAAAAACGCCCACTTTCTCCACTATTCAGTATTGAGAAAAAGATTTAAGTTTTCACTTAGAATAAAACATACTCCTAGCAGAAGTGAATGAACTGCTGGGAGCTTTTTTGTAGTCAAAATCTGCAAGCCTTTTCAAATTGTGTTATACTGATGAAAAAGGAGGATTTCTATGAGTCAAGAATTTATCAGTCCAAGTGATGGCGTGATTCGTCAGTATCTCGTAACGAGTAAAACCCTTGCTGTGGTGGGCCTGTCTGACCGTGAGGAAACAACCAGCAATCGAGTGACCAAGGAAATGCAGGCTCGAGGTTATAAAATCATCCCTGTCAATCCCAAGGCTGCAGGTGGTGAGATTTTGGGTGAAAAGGCTTATGCCAGCCTCGCTGAAATTCCTTTTCCTGTAGATATTGTCAATGTTTACCGTCGAAGTGAGTTTCTGCCAGATGTGGCGCGTGATTTTCTCAAGGCTGATGCTAAGATTTTTTGGGCACAGCTGGGACTTGAAAGTCTAGAAGCGGAAGAAATCTTGCGTGCTGGTGGATGCGATGACATCGTGATGAATCGCTGTATCAAGAGAGAACATACACGCTTGATTGAGGAAGCATAATAAAAAGGTAGCTGGTGGGCTACCTTTTGTGTTATATTCAATGAAAATCAAAGAGCAAACTAGGAAACTAGTCGCAGGCTGCTCAAAACACTGTTTTGAGGTTGTAGATAAGACTGACGAAGTCAGTCACATATATACGGCAAGGCGACATTGACGTGGTTTGAAGAGATTTTCGAAGAGTATTAGAAAATGCCGATAAGGGTCTGCATCCCGAGACTGGTGAGGATGATGGCTATCCAGCAAATGGCTCCGAGAACAATGGATTTTCCACTTGATTTGACCATAGCGACCAGATTTGTTTTGAGACCGATAGCACTCATGGCCATGATAATGAGGAATTTGGAAAGTTGTTTGAGAGGGGTAAAGAAACTACTGGATACCCCGAGAGAGGTCAGTAGGGTGGTTAGGAGAGATGCAAGGATAAAGTAAAGGATAAAAAGCGGGAAGACTTTTTTTAGTTGAAGGCCTTGCTTATTTTTTTGTTCACGACTTTGCCAGTAGGAGAGAAAGAGAGTGATGGGGATAATAGCCAGAGTCCGCGTAAGTTTGACAATGGTTGCGGATTCGAGGGTATTAGTCTGGTAGAGACTGTCCCAGGCGCTGGCGGTAGCCGTTACAGAGGAAGTATCATTGACCGCAGTTCCTGCAAAGAGGGCGAAGCCGTCATTGGATAGATGAAGCCAGGTGCCGAGGGTTGGAAAGATGAGCGCAGCCAAGACATTGAAGAAAAAGATAACGGAGATGGCTTGGGCGACTTCCTTTTCCTTGGCATGGATAACGGGCGCTGTCGCTGCAATGGCAGAGCCCCCACAGATAGAAGAACCCACTCCAATCAAGGTAGCCAGTTTTGTGTCCAGTGCAAAGAAACGCTGGAAGAGGTAGGCAACAATCAAGGCTATTGAAATGGTGGACAGGATAACAGGGAGTGAAGATTGTCCGACTGCGAAGACTTGCGAGATATTGAGACCAAAACCAAGCAAGATAACAGCATATTGAAGCAATTTCTTGGAACTAAAGGTCAATCCCGCATCCAGTTGTTTATAGGGCGAGAGAAAGGGATGGAGAAGCATGCCTATGAAAATTGCAAAGACAGGCGCGCCAATAACAGGGAAGAATCCTCCTAAGTACCAAGATACGATTGAAATCAGAAGGCAGGCCAAGATGCCTGCTCCATTTTTTGATAGAAATGACATAAAAACCTCCAAATAGAATCTGTTACCATTATAGACCTGTAAAGAGGAAAAGTAAAATAGAAAGTGGAAAGCTATTCTATCATGTATTTTTGCGGTCGGGGGGCTTTTGTAGTATAATAGAGATACGTTTTGAAAGCAGGAGGTATCTATGGACTTAACTAAGCGCTTTAATAAACAGTTAGATAAGATTCAAGTTTCGTTGATTCGTCAGTTTGACCAGGCTATTTCGGAGATTCCTGGGGTCTTGCGTTTGACCTTGGGGGAGCCTGATTTTACAACGCCAGATCATGTCAAGGAGGCGGCCAAGCGAGCGATTGATCAGAACCAATCCTACTATACAGGGATGAGTGGTCTGCTGACTCTACGTCAGGCGGCCAGTGACTTTGTTAAGGAAAAGTACCAACTGGACTATGCTCCTGAAAATGAAATCTTGGTTACAATTGGGGCGACAGAGGCTTTATCTGCTACTTTGACAGCTATTTTGGAAGAGGGAGACAAGGTGCTCTTGCCAGCTCCTGCTTATCCGGGTTATGAACCGATTGTCAATCTAGTTGGGGCAGAGATTGTCGAGATTGACACGACTGAAAATGGGTTTGTCTTGACTCCTGAAATGTTGGAGAAGGCCATTTTGGAGCAGGGAGATAAGCTCAAGGCGGTTATTCTTAACTATCCGGCTAATCCGACAGGAATTACCTATAGTCGGGAGCAGTTGGAGGCCTTGGCAGCTGTTTTACGCAAGTACGAGATTTTCGTTGTCTGTGATGAGGTTTACTCAGAATTGACCTACACAGGCGAAGCCCATGTGTCTCTGGGAACTATGTTGAGAGACCAGGCTATTATTATCAATGGTTTGTCTAAATCGCATGCCATGACAGGTTGGCGTTTGGGGCTGATTTTTGCTCCTGCGGCCTTCACAGCCCAGTTGATCAAGAGTCACCAGTACTTGGTGACTGCTGCAAATACCATGGCTCAACATGCTGCGGTGGAGGCCTTGACGGCTGGTAAAAATGATGCGGAACCTATGAAGAAGGAATACATCCAGCGTCGAGACTATATTATCGAGAAAATGACTGCTCTTGGTTTTGAGATTATCAAACCAGACGGTGCCTTCTATATCTTTGCTAAGATTCCAGCGGGATATAATCAAGATTCTTTTGCTTTTCTGAAGGATTTTGCTCAGAAGAAGGCTGTTGCCTTTATCCCTGGAGCAGCCTTTGGGCGTTACGGGGAAGGTTATGTTCGTCTGTCTTATGCAGCCAGCATGGAGACTATCAAAGAAGCTATGAAACGACTTGAGGAGTACATGAGAGAAGCATGATTCAGTCAATCACGAGTCAAGGCTTGGTGCTCTACAATCGCAATTTTCGGGAGGATGACAAGCTCGTCAAGATTTTTACAGAGCAGGCTGGCAAACGCATGTTTTTCGTTAAACATGCTGGCCAGTCTAAGCTGGCACCGGTTATTCAGCCCTTGGTGCTGGCACGATTTCTCTTGCGAATCAATGATGATGGCCTCAGCTACATCGAGGACTATCATGAGGTCATGACCTTTCCCAAGATTAATAGCGATCTCTTTGTCATGGCCTATGCGACCTACATAGCAGCTATTGCAGATGCGAGTTTGCAGGACAATCAGCAGGATGCTCCCTTGTTTGCTTTTTTGCAAAAGACTTTGGAGTTGATGGAAGTGGGCTTGGATTATCAGGTTTTGACTAATATTTTTGAAATTCAAATCTTGACTCGATTTGGAATTAGTCTCAATTTTAATGAGTGTGTCTTTTGCCATCGGGTTGGTCAGGCTTTTGACTTTTCTTTCAAATATGGAGCCTGTCTCTGTCCAGATCATTATCATGAAGATGAGAGACGTTGCCATCTCAATCCCAATATCCCTTATCTGCTCAATCAATTTCAAGCCATTGATTTTGAGATTTTGGAGACCATTTCGCTTAAGCCTGAAATCAAGCAAGGGTTACGCCAATTTATGGATCAACTCTATGAAGAGTACGTTGGAATTCACCTAAAATCAAAGAAATTTATTGATTCCCTAGCAGAATGGGGTCAATTACTAAAAGAGGAAAAGAAATGAAAAAAATCGCAGTAGATGCCATGGGGGGCGATTACGCACCTCAGGCCATCGTTGAGGGTGTCAATCAAGCCCTTGCTGACTTTTCAGATATTGAAGTTCAACTCTACGGAGATGAGGCTAAAATCAAGCAATATCTGACAGCGACAGAGCGCGTCAACATTATCCATACGGATGAAAAGATTGATTCAGACGATGAACCTACGAGAGCTATTCGGAAGAAGAAAAATGCCAGTATGGTATTGGCAGCCAAGGCTGTCAAAGAGGGTGAAGCAAACGCTGTCCTCTCTGCTGGGAATACAGGTGCTTTATTGGCGGCTGGGTTTTTCATCGTGGGTCGTATCAAGAATATTGACCGTCCTGGGCTTATGTCAACCTTGCCGACTATTGATGGGAAAGGTTTTGACATGCTAGACCTCGGTGCTAATGCGGAAAATACAGCCCAGCACCTCCATCAATATGCGGTTTTAGGTTCTTTCTATGCTAAAAATGTCCGTGGAATTGCGCAACCACGTGTTGGCTTGCTCAATAACGGAACAGAGAGTAGCAAGGGCGACCCGCTTCGTAAGGAGACCTATGAATTATTAGTGGCTGATGAAAGTTTAAACTTTATCGGAAATGTGGAAGCACGTGATTTGATGAATGGCGTTGCGGATGTTGTTGTGGCAGATGGTTTCACGGGAAACGCTGTGCTCAAGTCCATTGAAGGGACAGCCATGGGAATCATGGGCTTGCTCAAGACAGCTATTACAGGTGGTGGTCTCCGAGCGAAACTAGGCGCCCTCCTTCTCAAGGACAGCCTCAGAGGTTTGAAAAAACAGCTCAACTATTCAGATGTTGGTGGAGCAGTCTTGTTTGGTGTCAAGGCACCTGTTGTCAAGACTCATGGCTCAAGCGATGCCAAGGCTGTTTATAGTACAATCCGCCAGATTCGTACCATGCTAGAAACAGACGTAGTTGCCCAGACTGCGCGTGAATTTTCAGGAGAATAAAAGAGATGACAGAAAAAGAAATTTTTGACCGTATTGTGACCATTATCCAAGAGCGACAGGGAGAGGACTTTGTCGTGACAGAATCCTTGAGTCTGAAAGACGATTTGGATGCTGACTCAGTTGACTTGATGGAGTTTATCTTGACACTGGAAGATGAATTTAATATCGAAATCAGCGATGAGGAAATTGACCAACTCCAAAGTGTAGGAGATGTGGTAGAAGTCGTCAAAAGTAAAGAATAGCAAGAAGCAAGATAAGAGGAGTTGCATGTTGCTAAGAATGTAGAGCAACATTCTATTTGACAATTATTTACATTTTAATCTTTATAAATATATATTTTAGGTAGGACATTTGTTCTGCCTATTTTTTTATCCCAAAAGTGCATTTGGGAGGTAGATAGGCGCATTTTGGGAGGAAGTCCAGTTTTTGTTTGGGGATTGGGGTAAGATAGTTGTTATCAGATGAGTTTATACTCTTCGAAAATCAAATTCAAACCACGTCAACGTCGCCTTGCCGTATATATGTGACTGACTTCGTCGGTCCTATCTACAACCTCAAAACAGTGTTTTGAGCAGCCTGCGGCTAGTTTCCTAGTTTGCTCTTTGATTTTCATTGAGTATTAGGAAAAAGGAGATGAATATGAAATTTGGGAAAAGGAACTATCGTCCGCAGGTGGATCAGATGGACTGCGGTGTAGCTTCATTGGCTATGGTTTTTGGCTACTATGGTAGCTATTATTCTTTGGCTCACTTGCGAGAATTGGCCAAGACGACTATGGATGGGACGACGGCCTTGGGCTTGGTCAAGGTGGCAGAGGAGATTGGCTTTGAGACGCGGGCCATTAAGGCGGATATGACGCTCTTTGACTTGCCAGATTTGACCTTTCCTTTTGTTGCTCATGTGCTTAAGGAAGGGAAATTGCTTCACTACTATGTGGTGACTGGGCAGGATAAGGACAGCATTCATATTGCTGATCCAGATCCTGGGGTGAAATTGACCAAACTGCCACGTGAGCGTTTTGCGGAAGAATGGACAGGAGTGACCCTTTTTATGGCACCGAGTCCAGACTATAAGCCTCATAAGGATCAAAAGAATGGTCTGCTCTCTTTTATCCCTATATTAGTGAAGCAGCGTGGCTTGATTGCCAATATCGTTTTGGCAACACTCTTGGTAACCTTGATTAACATTGTGGGTTCTTATTATCTGCAGTCTATCATTGATACCTATGTGCCAGATCAGATGCGTTCGACGCTGGGGATTATTTCTATTGGGCTGGTTATCGTTTATATTCTCCAGCAGGTCTTGTCTTATGCTCAGGAGTATCTCTTGCTTGTTTTGGGGCAACGCCTGTCGATTGATGTGATTTTATCCTATATCAAGCATGTTTTTCACCTGCCTATGTCTTTCTTTGCGACACGCAGGACAGGGGAAATCGTGTCTCGTTTTACAGATGCCAATAGTATTATTGATGCGCTGGCTTCGACCATCCTTTCGATTTTCCTAGATGTGTCAACGGTTGTCATTATTTCCCTTGTTTTATTTTCACAAAATACCAATCTCTTTTTCATGACCTTATTGGCACTTCCTATCTATACAGTGATTATCTTTGCTTTTATGAAGCCGTTTGAAAAGATGAATCGGGATACCATGGAAGCCAATGCGGTTCTGTCTTCTTCTATCATCGAGGACATTAATGGCATTGAGACCATCAAGTCCTTAACTAGTGAAAGTTCACGCTACCAAAAGATTGACAAGGAATTTGTAGATTATCTGAAAAAATCTTTTACTTATAGTCGGGCAGAGAGTCAGCAAAAGGCTCTGAAAAAAGTTGCCCATCTCTTACTCAATGTCGGCATTCTCTGGATGGGAGCTGTTCTGGTCATGGATGGCAAGATGAGTTTGGGGCAGTTGATTACCTATAATACCTTGCTGGTTTACTTTACCAATCCTTTGGAAAATATCATCAATCTGCAAACCAAGCTTCAGACAGCGCAGGTTGCCAATAACCGTCTGAATGAGGTTTATCTGGTAGCTTCTGAGTTTGAGGAGAAGAAAACAGTTGAGGATCTGAGCTTGATGAAGGGAGATATGACCTTCAAGCAGGTTTCCTACAAGTATGGCTATGGTCGAGATGTCTTGTCGGATATCAATTTGACCATTCCCCAAGGGTCTAAGGTGGCTTTTGTGGGGATTTCAGGGTCAGGTAAGACGACATTGGCCAAGATGATGGTTAATTTTTATGATCCAAGTCAGGGAGAGATTAGTCTGGGTGGTGTCAATCTCAATCAGATTGATAAAAAAGCCCTGCGCCAGTATATCAACTATCTGCCTCAACAGCCCTATGTCTTTAACGGAACGATTTTGGACAATCTTCTTTTGGGAGCCAAGGAAGGGACGACTCAAGAGGATATCTTACGGGCGGTCGAATTGGCAGAGATTCGGGAGGATATCGAGCGGATGCCACTGAATTACCAGACAGAATTGACTTCGGATGGGGCAGGAATTTCAGGTGGTCAACGTCAGAGAATAGCTCTGGCGCGTGCTCTCTTGACAGATGCACCGGTCTTGATTTTGGACGAGGCGACCAGCAGTTTGGATATTTTGACAGAGAAGCGAATTGTCGATAATCTCATGGCTTTGGACAAGACCTTGATTTTCATCGCCCACCGCTTGACCATTGCTGAGCGGACAGAGAAGGTTGTTGTCTTGGATCAGGGCAAGATTGTTGAAGAAGGAAAGCATGCTGATTTGCTTGCACAGGGTGGCTTTTACGCCCATTTGGTGAATAGCTAGAAAGAGGAGAGGATGAAACCAGAATTTTTAGAAAGTGCGGAGTTTTATAATCGTCGTTACCATAATTTTTCCAGTCGGGTGATTGTGCCCATGTTCCTTCTGCTCGTGTTTTTGCTTGGCTTTGCAACTTTGGCAGAGAAGGAGATGAGTTTGTCTACTAGAGCTACTGTAGAGCCTAGTCGTATCCTTGCAAATATCCAGTCAACTAGTAACAATCGCATTCTTGTCAATCATCTGGAAGAAAATAAGCTGGTTAAAAAGGGGGATCTTTTGGTTCAATACCAGGAAGGGGCAGAGGGTGTCCAAGCGGAGGCCTATGCTAGTCAGTTGGACATGCTCAAGGATCAGAAAAAGCAATTGGAGTATTTGCAAAAGAGCCTGCAAGAAGGGGAGAACCACTTTCCAGAGGAGGATAAGTTTGGCTACCAAGCCACCTTTCGCGACTACATCAGTCAAGCAGGCAGTCTTAGGGCTAGTACATCGCAACAAAATGAGACCATTGCATCCCAGAATGCAGCAGCTAGCCAAACCCAAGCCGAAATCGGCAACCTCATCAGCCAAACAGAGGCTAAAATTCGCGATTACCAGACAGCTAAGTCAGCTATTGAAACAGGTGCTTCCTTGGCCAGTCAGAATCTAGCCTACTCTCTCTACCAGTCCTATAAGTCTCAGGGCGAGGAAAATCCGCAATCTAAGGCTCAGGCTGTTGCTCAGGTAGAAGCACAGCTCTCTCAGTTAGAATCCAGTCTTGCTACTTACCGTGTTCAGTATGCAGGTTCAGGTACCCAGCAAGCCTATGCGTCAGGTTTAAGCAGTCAATTGGAATCTCTTAAATCACAACACTTGGCTAAGGTTGGTCAGGAATTGACCCTTCTAGACCAGAAAATTTTGGAGGCAGAATCGGGTAAGAAGGTTCAGGGAAATCTTTTAGAAAAGGGGAAAATTACGGCGAGTGAGGATGGGGTGCTTCACCTTAATCCTGAGACTAGTGATTCTACTATGGTAGCAGAAGGTGCCTTATTAGCTCAACTCTATCCGTCCTTGGAAAAAGAAGGGAAAGCCAAACTCACAGCTTATCTAAGTTCAAAAGATGTAGCAAGGATCAAGGTCGGTGATTCTGTTCGTTATACTACGACTCATGATGCCAAGAATCAACTTTTCCTAGATTCTACTATTACAAGTATTGATGCGACAGCTACTAAGACTGAAAAAGGGAATTTCTTTAAAATCGAGGTGGAGACTAATCTAACTTCGGAGCAGGCTGAAAAACTTCGATATGGGGTGGAAGGTCGTCTGCAGATGATTACGGGCAAGAAAAGTTACTTACGTTATTATTTAGATCAATTTTTGAACAAATAGTAATGTTCGTGTTTTTAGAGTTAAATGATTTTAAAACTGTGAGAAAGATTCTTCTTGCAGTTTTTTCTTTATAATTTTTAATGTTACTACGTTATTTATTCGGTTAAATTCTTGTAATTTTAGGTTTTTTATGGTAGAATGTGCTCAAGTAATACGAAAGGCGAACTTTAAAATGTCAAAACAATTGATCTATTCGGGAAAAGCTAAAGATATCTATACAACTGAGGATGAAAATCTTATTATTTCAACTTACAAGGACCAGGCGACTGCTTTCAATGGTGTTAAGAAGGAGCAGATTGCAGGTAAGGGAGTGTTGAATAATCAGATTTCATCTTTTATTTTTGAGAAATTAAATGCGGCTGGTGTGGCGACTCACTTTGTGGAGAAGCTTTCAGACACGGAACAACTCAATAAAAAGGTTAAGATTATTCCTTTGGAAGTCGTGCTCCGCAACTATACTGCTGGTTCCTTTTCAAAACGTTTTGGTGTAGACGAAGGTATCGCATTTGAGACTCCGATTGTCGAATTTTACTATAAAAATGATGATTTGGATGATCCATTTATCAATGACGAGCATGTGAAATTCCTACAGATTGCGGATGACCAGCAGATTGCCTACTTGAAGGAAGAAACCCGTCGTATCAATGAACTTTTGAAAGTCTGGTTTGCTGAGATTGGGCTTAAGTTGATTGACTTTAAGCTAGAGTTCGGTTTTGATAAGGATGGCAAGATTATCTTAGCAGACGAATTTTCACCAGATAATTGCCGCTTGTGGGATGCGGATGGCAACCACATGGATAAGGATGTTTTCCGTAGAGGTCTCGGAGAATTAACAGATGTTTATGAAGTTGTTTGGGAGAAGTTGCAAGAATTGAAATAACAACCTCAAGGTCGTTGGAAACATTGCAAGAGCTGAAATAAAGGAATAAGGATTGATGGATAAACGTATTTTTGTTGAAAAAAAGGCTGATTTTCAGGTCAAGTCAGAGAGTTTGGTAAGGGAGCTCCAGCACAACTTGGGACTGTCAACTTTGAAAAGTATTCGCATTGTGCAGGTTTATGATGTCTTTGATTTGGTAGAGGACTTGTTTGCACCTGCAGAGAAGCACATCTTCTCTGAGCAGGTGACAGACCATGTTTTGGACGAAGTGGCTGTGCAAGCGGATCTTGCCAACTATGCTTTCTTTGCCATTGAAAGCCTACCAGGGCAGTTTGACCAGCGTGCAGCATCTTCACAGGAAGCTTTGCTCTTGCTAGGTAGCTCGAGTGATGTAACAGTCAATACCGCTCAACTTTACTTAGTCAATAAAGATATTGATGCGACGGAGTTGGAAGCAGTCAAGAACTATCTGCTCAATCCAGTTGATTCTCGTTTCAAGGACATCACGACAGGGATTGCCAAGCAAGAATTTTCAGAGTCAGACAAGACCATTCCTAAATTGACTTTCTTTGAAAACTATACAGCAGAAGACTTTGCGCGCTACAAGGCTGAGCAAGGGATGGCCATGGAAGTGGATGATTTGCTCTTTATCCAAGACTATTTCAAGTCAATCGAGCGCGTGCCGACGGAAACAGAACTCAAGGTTTTGGACACTTACTGGTCTGACCACTGCCGTCACACAACTTTTGAGACAGAGTTGAAACACATTGACTTCTCCGCATCGAAATTCCAAAAGCAATTGCAGGCGACCTATGACAAATATATTGCCATGCGTGAGGATTTGGGGCGTTCTGAAAAACCGCAAACCTTGATGGATATGGCGACTATTTTCGGTCGTTATGAGCGTGCTAATGGACGTTTGGATGATATGGAAGTGTCAGACGAAATCAATGCTTGCTCAGTAGAAATCGAAGTGGATGTTGATGGTGTGAAAGAGCCATGGCTCCTAATGTTCAAGAATGAAACTCACAACCACCCAACGGAAATTGAGCCATTTGGTGGGGCGGCTACTTGTATCGGTGGTGCTATTCGTGACCCATTGTCAGGTCGCTCATATGTTTACCAAGCTATGCGTATCTCAGGTGCTGGTGATATTACAGCACCGATTTCGGAAACTCGTGCTGGGAAATTACCACAACAAGTCATTTCTAAAACAGCGGCTCATGGTTATTCTTCTTACGGGAATCAGATTGGACTTGCAACAACCTACGTTCGTGAATACTTCCACCCAGGCTTTGTAGCTAAACGCATGGAGCTAGGTGCTGTTGTCGGAGCGGCTCCTAAGAGCAATGTTGTCCGTGAAAAACCGGAAGCGGGAGATGTGATTATTCTCCTTGGAGGTAAGACTGGACGTGATGGTGTCGGTGGTGCGACAGGTTCTTCTAAGGTTCAAACAGTTGAGTCCGTGGAAACTGCTGGTGCTGAGGTTCAAAAAGGGAATGCCATCGAAGAGCGCAAGATTCAACGTCTTTTCCGTAATGGCGATGTCACTCGTCTTATTAAGAAATCCAATGACTTTGGTGCTGGTGGTGTCTGTGTAGCTATCGGTGAATTGGCAGACGGTCTTGAAATTGACCTAGACAAAGTGCCTCTTAAATACCAAGGCTTGAATGGTACCGAAATTGCCATCTCTGAATCTCAAGAACGGATGGCAGTTGTGGTTCGTCCTGAGGATGTAGATGCCTTCGTTGCGGAATGTAACAAAGAAAATATTGATGCTGTTGTAGTTGCGACAGTGACGGAAAAACCAAATCTAGTCATGCACTGGAATGGTGAAACCATTGTCGACTTGGAACGTCGTTTCCTTGATACCAATGGTGTGCGCGTGGTCGTAGATGCTAAGGTTGTGGACAAGGATGTCAAACTCCCAGAAGAGCGTCAAACATCTGCTAACACACTTGAAGTTGATACCCTTGCGGTTCTGTCTGATCTCAACCATGCGAGTCAAAAAGGCTTGCAGACTATCTTTGATTGCTCTGTTGGTCGTTCAACGGTTAATCACCCACTTGGTGGTCGTTACCAACTCACACCAACTGAGGCATCTGTGCAAAAATTGCCAGTTCAACACGGTGTGACTCATACTGCGTCAGTCATCGCTCAAGGATTCAATCCATATGTTGCAGAATGGTCTCCCTATCACGGTGCTGCCTATGCGGTTATCGAAGCGACTGCTCGTTTGGTTGCTGCTGGTGCCAACTGGTCTAAGGCTCGCTTCTCTTACCAAGAATATTTCGAGCGCATGGACAAACAGGCAGAGCGTTTTGGTCAGCCAGTAGCTGCTCTTCTTGGATCAATCGAAGCTCAGATTCAACTTGGTTTGCCATCTATCGGTGGTAAGGACTCTATGTCTGGTACCTTTGAAGAATTGACCGTACCGCCAACCTTGGTCGCTTTTGGGGTCACAACTGCAGATAGCCGTAAGGTCCTTTCTCCAGAATTTAAAGCTACTGGTGAAAATATTTACTATATTCCAGGTCAAGCCTTGGCACAAGAAATTGACTTTGATCTTATCAAGTCTAACTTTGCTAAGTTTGAAGCCATCCAAGCTGACCATAAAGTCACATCTGCATCAGCTGTCAAATACGGTGGTGTGGTTGAAAGTTTGGCTCTTGCTACCTTTGGGAACTATATCGGTGCAGAGGTGACCTTGCCTGAACTTGAAAGTTCTTTGACAGCTCAATTGGGCGGATTTGTCTTTACATCGCCTCAAGAAATTGCTGGAGTAGAGAAAATCGGTCAAACTAGCATAGACTTTACACTGACTGTCAACGGTGTGAAGCTAGATGGACACAAGCTTGACAGTGCCTTCCAAGGGAAACTGGAAGAAGTTTACCCTACTGAATTTGCCCAATCTCAAGAATTGGCTGAAGTGCCAGCTGTCGCTTCTAACACAGTCATCACAGCTAAAGAAACTATTGAAAAACCTGTGGTTTACATCCCAGTCTTCCCAGGAACCAACTCAGAATATGATTCAGCTAAGGCTTTCGAAAAAGAAGGTGCAGAGGTCAACTTAGTGCCATTCGTGACCTTGAATGAAGAAGCCATTGTCAAGTCAGTTGAAACTATGGTTGACAACATCGGCAAGGCTAATATCCTTTTCTTTGCAGGTGGATTCTCAGCTGCGGACGAGCCAGATGGTTCAGCCAAGTTTATTGTCAATATTCTGCTTAATGAAAAAGTGCGTGTGGCTATTGATAGCTTTATCGCCCGTGGTGGCTTAATTATCGGTATCTGTAATGGATTTCAGGCCTTGGTCAAATCAGGTCTTCTTCCATACGGAAACTTTGAAGATGCCACTAGTACTAGCCCAACTCTCTTCTACAATGATGCCAACCAACACGTGGCCAAGATAGTAGAAACTCGCATTGCCAATACCAACTCACCATGGTTGACTGGTGTGCAAGTGGGTGATATCCACGCCATTCCTGTTTCGCACGGTGAAGGGAAGTTTGTCGTGACAGCTGAGGAATTTGCAGAGCTCCGTGACAATGGACAAATTTTCAGCCAATATGTTGACTTTGATGGAAAACCAAGTATGGATTCTAAGTACAATCCGAATGGTTCTATCCATGCCATCGAAGGAATTACCAGCAAGAACGGCCAAATCATCGGTAAGATGGGACACTCAGAACGTTATGAAGACGGTCTTTTCCAAAACATCCCAGGAAATAAAGACCAGCACCTGTTCGCGTCAGCGGTTAAATACTTTACTGGAAAATAAGACTTGCAGATTTTCTAATAGATAGTATCAGTAATGTAAAAGTCATGTAGATTTAGCTCTTGGTGCTACACAAATAAAAATTAGGTATATAAAATGACATACGAAGTAAAATCTCTTAATGAAGAATGTGGTGTTTTCGGTATCTGGGGACATCCAGATGCTGCTAAATTGACCTATTTTGGTCTCCATAGTCTTCAGCACCGTGGTCAGGAGGGGGCAGGAATCCTCTCCAATGACCAAGGGAAACTAAAGCGGCATCGCGATATGGGTCTTCTATCAGAAGTCTTCAGAAATCCTGCTAACTTAGATAAATTGACAGGAACTGGTGCGATTGGGCATGTGCGTTATGCGACTGCTGGCGAAGCTTCTGTAGATAACATCCAGCCCTTCCTCTTCCGTTTTCACGATATGCAGTTTGGGTTGGCTCATAATGGAAATCTGACCAATGCAGCCTCTCTCAAGAAAGAACTGGAACAAAGAGGCGCGATTTTCAGCGCGACTTCGGACTCGGAAATCTTGGCTCATCTCATTCGTCGTAGTCACAATCCGAACTTAATGGGAAAAATCAAGGAGGCGCTCAGCCTAGTTAAAGGTGGTTTTGCCTATATCTTGCTATTTGAAGACAAGTTGATTGCTGCCCTTGACCCTAATGGCTTCCGTCCGCTTTCTATCGGGAAAATGGGCAACGGAGCGGTGGTGGTTTCCTCTGAAACTTGTGCTTTTGAAGTCATTGGTGCAGAGTGGATTCGTGATTTGAAGCCCGGTGAGATTGTAATCATTGATGACAAGGGCATCCAGTATGATAGCTATACGGATGATACTCAGCTCGCGATTTGTTCTATGGAGTATATCTATTTTGCCCGTCCTGATTCTAATATCCACGGTGTTAATGTCCATACGGCACGTAAACGTATGGGTGCCCAATTGGCGCGTGAATTCAAGCACGACGCGGATATCGTGGTAGGTGTGCCCAATTCTTCCCTCAGCGCGGCTATGGGATTTGCGGAAGAGTCCAGGCTACCAAATGAAATGGGCCTCATCAAGAACCAATACACCCAACGGACCTTTATCCAACCGACTCAAGAATTGCGGGAGCAAGGGGTGCGGATGAAACTCTCTGCTGTTTCAGGCGTTGTAAAAGGCAAGCGTGTGGTTATGATTGATGACTCTATTGTACGTGGAACAACCTCTCGTCGGATCGTTCAACTCTTGAAAGAAGCGGGTGCGACTGAGGTTCACGTTGCCATTGGTAGTCCAGCGCTAGCTTATCCATGCTTCTACGGGATTGATATCCAGACCCGTCAGGAGCTGATTGCGGCCAATCATACGGTTGAAGAAACTCGCCAAATCATTGGTGCGGACAGTCTGACTTACCTTTCTGTTGAAGGTTTGATTGATTCGATTGGGATTGAAACAGATGCGCCAAATGGTGGTCTCTGTGTCGCTTACTTTGACGGTGACTACCCAACACCTCTCTACGACTACGAAGAAGACTATCGTAGAAGTTTGGAAGAAAAGACCAGTTTTTACAAATAGACAATAGATCCTCCATTAAAGAAAAGGAAAAATAAAATGGCAAATAAAAATGCTTATGCTTCACGTCTCACTACTGACTAAAAGCTAAAGCATTTGTCAGTAGACGCTTTGTCCTATAGGATCAAAGCTAGAGCCCTGACTAGTATTTTTAGATAAAATAATTGTTTATCTAAAAATACGTCGCAATCTTCTCAAAGAAAAGGAATAAATAAATGACAAAAAATGCTTATGCCCAATCGGGTGTGGATGTTGAATCGGGTTATGAAGTTGTTGAACGGATCAAAAAGCACGTGGCTCGTACAGAGCGTGCAGGTGTTATGGGAACCCTTGGTGGTTTCGGTGGCATGTTTGACCTTTCAAAAACAGGTGTCAAAGAGCCGGTTTTGATTTCAGGGACTGACGGTGTCGGAACCAAGCTCATGCTGGCTATCAAGTACGACAAGCACGATACTATCGGTCAAGACTGTGTGGCTATGTGTGTCAACGACATCATTGCTGCAGGTGCGGAGCCCCTCTATTTCCTTGACTACGTCGCTACTGGAAAGAATGAACCAGCTAAGCTAGAACAAGTGGTTGCTGGTGTAGCAGAAGGTTGTGTGCAGGCAGGTGCTGCCCTCATTGGTGGAGAAACGGCTGAAATGCCTGGTATGTATGGCGAAGATGATTACGACTTGGCCGGTTTTGCAGTCGGTGTGGCTGAAAAATCTCAAATCATAGACGGTTCAAAAGTAGCTGAAGGTGATGTGATTCTTGGACTTGCTTCAAGTGGTATTCACTCAAATGGTTACTCTCTCGTCCGTCGTGTCTTTGCCGACTATACAGGTGAAGAAGTCCTGCCAGAATTGGAAGGCAAGAAACTCAAGGAAGTTCTTCTTGAACCGACTCGTATCTATGTCCAGGCTGTCTTGCCACTCATCAAGGAAGAGTTGGTCAACGGTATTGCCCACATTACAGGTGGAGGCTTTATCGAGAATGTCCCTCGTATGTTTGCAGCTGACTTGGCTGCTGAGATTGAGGAAAGTAAGGTACCAGTTTTACCGATTTTCAAAGCCCTTGAAAAATACGGTAAAATCAAGCATGAAGAAATGTTTGAAATCTTCAATATGGGTGTGGGACTCATGTTGGCAGTTAGCCCTGAAAATGTAGGTCGTGTCAAAGAATTGCTGGATGAACCAGTCTATGAAATTGGTCGCATCGTCAAGAAAGAAAACGAAAGTGTCATCATCAAATGAAAAAAATAGCGGTTTTTGCCTCTGGTAATGGCTCAAATTTTCAGGTGATTGCCGAAGAATTTCCAGTGGAGTTTGTTTTTTCAGACCATCGTGACGCCTATGTGATCGAACGTGCAGATAATCTCGGCGTTCTGTCCTATGCTTTTGAACTCAAGGAGTTTGAGAGCAAGGCAGACTACGAAGCAGCCCTTGTCGAACTCTTGGAAGAACACCAGATTGACTTGGTTTGTTTAGCAGGCTACATGAAAATAGTTGGGCCAACCTTATTGGCAGCCTATGAAGGTCGAATTATCAACATTCATCCTGCCTACCTGCCCGAATTTCCAGGAGCTCATGGAATTGAGGATGCTTGGAATGCTGGCGTTGCTGAGAGCGGCGTGACCATTCACTGGGTGGATTCTGGTGTGGACACAGGCAAGGTTATCAAACAAGTGCGTGTGCCACGGTTAGCTGATGATACCATTGACAGTTTTGAAGAACGCATTCATGAGGCAGAGTATAAGTTGTATCCAGAGGTTCTGTATAGTTTGGGAGTAGGGAGGAAGAAATGAATATTGACCACTACTATATGGAGTTAAAGAATAAGTTATCTAACAGACCAACCCTACTGGATAATACTAATGATTTTCTTTTTGTTTTAGTAAATACAGTGAAAGCTATGATAGAAAATACTGATAAAAGTCAGCTTTCAGAGTTAGATAAAATTTTAGATAGTGTCACAAGTCAAGAATTAAAACTTGCCTATGATTTCTGTCAAGGGAGATTCGGTCAAGCGGGTTTTTCTTATCGTAGGCACCCGAATTATTTTTATTTGTCCAGTTTAATTGCGACTTTTCCAGAATTTGAGTTGTCTAAAGCAGACCGAGATTATCTCAAAGGAATCATAAATTTTGATAACTACCTTTTATATGAGTTGGATTAGTCTTTAATCACCTCAAAATCCTATTTATTCAAAAGGAGCAAAAATGATTGAGATAAAATTAGTAGATGAGAGCAGTTTTCAGGCAGTGCTGGATTTGAAAATATCTGAAGCTGATGAACGAGCACGTTTCGTGTCTCCAAATGTACGCTCTTTAGCTGACGCATGGCTCTACCGAGAGAATGGGGATGTGTTTCCAATGGCAATTTATTGGAATGAACTTGTGGTTGGCTTTCTCCTGCTGGAAATAGACAAGGATGAAGCGGAATACTTTATCTGGCGGATAATGATTGGTCAGCAGTACCAAGGAAGAGGTTATGGTCGAAAAGCCTTGGAAGTTCTAATCAAAGAGGCTCAGATGGATAGAGTCTGCAGTCATATTGTTGCAGATTATGTGGTTGGAAATGAAAAAATGAAGCACCTGCTGACTAGTCTTGGTTTTCAGGAAACAGGATTTATAGAAGAAAATAACGAAGTCGCTATGCGCTTGGACTTAAAGAAAGAGGAATAGAATGACGAAAAAAGCCTTAATCAGCGTCTCAGACAAAGCGGGCATTGTTGAATTTGCCCAAGAACTTAAAAAACTTGGTTGGGATATTATCTCGACAGGTGGGACAAAGGTTGCCCTTGACAATGCTGGGGTGGAGACCATTGCGATCGATGATGTGACGGGCTTCCCAGAGATGATGGATGGCCGTGTTAAGACCCTTCATCCAAATATCCACGGTGGGCTCCTCGCTCGTCGAGACTTGGATAGCCACCTGGAAGCGGCCAAAGACAATCAAATCGAGCTCATTGACCTTGTAGTGGTTAATCTCTATCCCTTTAAAGAAACGATTCTCAAACCAGATGTAACTTACGCTGATGCAGTTGAAAACATCGATATTGGTGGGCCATCTATGCTTCGCTCGGCAGCGAAGAATCATGCCAGCGTAACAGTTGTTGTAGACCCAGAGGATTATGCTGTGATTCTTGACGAATTGTCAGCAAACGGTGAAACAACTTACGAAACTCGACAACGTTTGGCAGCCAAGGTTTTCCGTCACACAGCAGCTTATGATGCCTTGATTGCAGAGTATTTCACATCTCAAGTCGGCGAGATCAAGCCTGAAAAGTTGACTTTGACTTATGACCTCAAACAAGCTATGCGTTATGGGGAAAATCCTCAACAGGATGCGGACTTCTACCAAAAAGCCTTGCCGACTGACTATTCTATTGCATCAGCGAAACAGCTCAACGGGAAAGAATTGTCATTTAACAATATCCGCGATGCGGATGCAGCTATTCGTATTATCCGTGACTTCAAAGACCGTCCAACCGTTGTGGCCCTCAAACACATGAACCCATGTGGAATCGGTCAAGCTGACGACATCGAAACTGCTTGGGACTATGCTTATGAGTCTGACCCAGTCTCAATTTTCGGTGGTATTGTCGTTCTCAACCGTGAGGTGGATGCTGCGACTGCTGAGAAGATGCACGGCGTTTTCCTTGAAATCATCATCGCACCAAGCTATACGGATGAAGCGCTAGCCATTTTGACCAACAAAAAGAAAAACTTGCGTATCCTTGCCTTGCCATTTGACGCTCAAGAGGCTAGCGAAGTGGAAGGAGAATACACAGGTGTGGTTGGTGGACTTCTTGTGCAAAACCAAGATGTGATCAAAGAAAGCCCAGCTGACTGGCAGGTGGTGACCAAGCGCCAACCAACTGAGACAGAAGCGACAGCACTTGAGTTTGCTTGGAAAGCCATCAAGTATGTGAAATCAAACGGGATCATCGTAACCAACGACCATATGACACTTGGTGTTGGTCCAGGTCAAACCAACCGTGTGGCCTCTGTCCGTATTGCCATCGACCAAGCTAAAGACCGTCTTGACGGCGCTGTGCTTGCTTCTGATGCCTTCTTCCCATTTGCGGATAACGTGGAAGAAATCGCCAAAGCAGGAATCAAGGCTATCATCCAGCCAGGTGGGTCCGTCCGTGACCAAGAGTCAATCGAAGCGGCTGATAAATACGGCTTAACCATGGTCTTCACAGGTGTGAGACATTTTAGACATTAAGAACGTAAAGGAAAGAAAACAGTTTCTTTCCTTTTTTGGCTTAAAATGCTAAGTGAAACAAGATTAAAACGAACGTTTGTGATATAATTTTAGTAAATAATTCGCAAAAGAGGTTGTAAGATGAAGCTGTTAGTTGTCGGATCGGGTGGTCGTGAACATGCCATTGCTAAGAAGTTGCTTGAGTCAAAAGACGTTGAAAAAGTCTTTGTGGCTCCGGGAAATGACGGGATGACTCTGGATGGTCTGGAATTGGTGGATATCTCTATTTCCGAACATTCTAAGTTGATTGACTTCGCAAAGACAAACGATATTGCTTGGACCTTTATCGGTCCAGATGACGCACTGGCCGCTGGAATCGTGGATGATTTTAATCAAGCTGGGCTCAAGGCTTTTGGTCCGACTAGGGTTGCAGCGGAGCTGGAGTGGTCCAAGGATTTTGCTAAGGAAATCATGGTCAAATACGACGTTCCGACAGCAGCCTACGGCACATTTTCAGATTTCGGGGAGGCTAAGGCTTATATCGAGGAGAAAGGCGCTCCAATTGTCGTCAAGGCAGACGGATTAGCTCTTGGGAAAGGTGTTGTCGTTGCGGAGACGGTTGAGCAAGCAGTTGAAGCTGCTCATGAGATGCTCTTGGACAATAAATTCGGTGATTCAGGTGCGCGTGTGGTTATCGAGGAATTCCTCGACGGAGAGGAGTTCTCTCTCTTTGCCTTTGTCAATGGGGACAAGTTCTACATCATGCCAACGGCTCAGGACCACAAACGTGCTTACGATGGTGACAAGGGTCCTAACACAGGCGGTATGGGAGCTTATGCGCCAGTTCCTCACTTACCACAGAGCGTGGTTGACACAGCGGTTGAGACTATTGTCAAGCCAGTCCTTGAAGGGATGATCAAAGAAGGACGTCCTTATCTGGGGATCCTTTATGCAGGGCTTATCCTAACAGCAGATGGTCCTAAAGTCATCGAGTTTAACGCACGCTTTGGAGATCCTGAAACTCAGATTATCCTACCTCGTTTGACATCTGACTTTGCGCAAAATATCACGGATATCCTCGATCGCAAGGAGCCAAACATTACGTGGAACGACAAGGGTGTAACACTGGGTGTGGTCGTCGCATCCGAGGGTTATCCGCTAGATTACGCAAAGGGTGTAGAGTTGCCAGCCAAGACCGAAGGTGACATCATCACCTACTATGCAGGGGCTAAGTTTGCGGAAAATAGCAGAGCACTGCTCTCAAACGGAGGCCGTGTCTATATGCTCGTCACCACAGCAGACACCGTCAAAGACGGCCAAAACATTATCTACAATGAACTCAACAAACAAAATACGGATGGCCTCTTTTATCGTACGGACATCGGTAGCAAGGCGAATAAATAAATTTTAAAAGCGACGAAGTCGCTAAATCCGATAATGGTCGTTTGATTTGCGAGCGTTAGCGAGCTAGTATAGGATAATCGTCGCAGTAGTGGAACTCCTAGTAGCTTTGCTACTAGGAGCGGAAAACTGGAGACTCAGGCTCCAGTTTTAGTAATGGAACGCCTTAGGCGGTCGCTTACGTCCGCACTACATTAGACGATTATTAAAAAAGGAGAATAAATGAAACCAGTAATTTCCATTATCATGGGCTCAAAATCTGACTGGGCAACCATGCAAAAAACAGCAGAAGTCCTAGACCGCTTCGGTGTAGCCTACGAAAATAAAGTTGTTTCCGCTCACCGTACGCCAGACCTCATGTTCAGACATGCCGAAGAAGCACGTAGTCGTGGTATCAAGGTCATCATCGCAGGTGCAGGTGGCGCAGCTCATTTGCCAGGTATGGTCGCAGCTAAAACAACCCTTCCAGTCATTGGTGTGCCCGTAAAATCGCGTGCCCTTAGTGGTGTGGACTCGCTCTACTCTATCGTCCAGATGCCAGGTGGAGTGCCTGTCGCAACTATGGCTATCGGTGAAGCAGGTGCGACCAACGCTGCCCTCTTTGCCCTTCGTATCCTATCAGTAGAGGATCAGTCTATCGCGACAGCATTGGCAGATTTCGCAAAGGAGCAAGGAAAAATCGCAGAGGAGTCTACCAATGAGCTCATCTAAAACAATCGGAATTATCGGTGGCGGCCAGCTGGGTCAAATGATGGCCATTTCTGCTATCTACATGGGCCACAAGGTTATCGCGCTGGATCCTGCTGCAGATTGCCCGGCCTCTCGCGTGGCGGAAATCATCGTGGCACCTTATAATGATGTGGAGGCCCTCCGTCAATTGTCGGAGCGTTGTGATGTCCTCACCTATGAGTTTGAAAATGTTGATGCTGACGGTTTGGATGCTGCTATCAAGGAGGGACAACTACCTCAAGGGACAGATCTCCTTCGCATTTCTCAAAATCGTATTTTTGAAAAGGACTTCCTCTCAAACAAGGCTCAAGTCACTGTAGCACCTTACAAGGTTGTGACTTCTAGCCAAGACTTAGCAGATATCGATTTATCGAAAAACTATGTCCTCAAGACTGCGACAGGTGGTTACGACGGCCATGGTCAAAAGGTTATTCGCTCAGAAGCAGACTTGGAAGAAGCCTACGCTCTAACTGACTCAGCGGACTGTGTTTTGGAAGAATTTGTCAACTTTGACCTTGAAATCTCTGTCATCGTGTCAGGAAATGGCAAGAATGTGACGGTTTTCCCAGTTCAGGAAAATATCCACCGCAATAACATCCTATCTAAGACCATTGTGCCAGCCCGCATTTCAGAAAGTTTAGCAGAAAAGGCTAAATCTATGGCTGTGCGAATCGCTGAACAGCTTAACTTGTCTGGAACTCTCTGCGTGGAAATGTTTGCGACAGCTGATGATATTATCGTCAATGAGATTGCCCCGCGTCCACACAATTCAGGACACTACTCAATCGAAGCCTGTGACTTCTCCCAGTTTGATACCCATATTCTAGGAGTTCTGGGAACACCATTGCCAGCCATTAAACTGCATGCGCCTGCTGTTATGCTCAATGTCCTCGGCCAACACGTCGAGGCTGCTGACAAATATGTCACAGAAAATCCAAGCGCCCACCTCCACATGTATGGTAAAATAGAAGCAAAGCACAACCGCAAGATGGGACATGTGACTTTGTTTAGCGATGTGCCAGATGAGGTTGAGGAGTTTGGGAAAGGGATTGAATTTTAGGAAAATATGAAAAAATATTTAAAAAACAACATAAAACAGCTGATATTTTTATTGTTACTAGTGATGGCATCTGGTCCCTTTTTCTCAGCTGTTATAGGAATTTTTTCCAATTATTTGAATTCTGGATTGGGTGATTGGTTGAGCTTTTATGGAAGTGTCGCTGGAATTGTAATCTCATTGATTGTTGTCCATTTACAATTATCACTCGAAGAAGAAAAGGAATTACGTAAGTATCGACCAGAGTTGGTTTTAAGCAATGATTATCAGCTTATCAAGCCAAACTGTAGAGTATATTTTGATGATAAATATTGGTTTCATCTACGAAAATCAGAAAATAACAAACAATATGTAGCAGCTAATAGTTTTGAAGAATCTTATTCTAATGAGGATAAAAGAGATAAAATTTTATCTCTTGAAATTGTTAACAATCAACCGATATTTAATGTTCGAATCTTATTTGGAGAAAGTTTAGACGGTGAGCTGATACCAAAGTTAAATGCGGAGCAAAGATTATATGTAATTTCGAAAGCACATCAAAAAGAGATACATCAACATATCTTAGGTAACAAGCCTAATTTTAATCACGTCCCAGAGACGATTACTTTATTCTTTACAACGCTTTCTGGAGAAGTGTGTAAGTATATTTATAATGTTGATGGCAAAGGATATTGTAGCATTAATCGGAAGTATTTTGGGGTAGACTATCCTGAAGCTACTAAAAATATTCATATTTGTGACTATATTGTTAGTAAATAGGAGGTATTAAGTAAATTTAGTTTTTTATAGATTAATTCATTTTTTATATTTTCGCCGAAAAGGATAGAATCGTAGCAATTTATGATTTACCGCTGGATACTGATTTGAATACACTGGATCACTATCCATCTGTATGGATTGGGAAATAGGAGTTTGAATATCTTAATAGGTAATATTTAGGAGTATATTTTATAATGACAATTGATTTAAGAGGAGAGGTTAGATTAGCGGATGAGGCCTTGGCTTTAGATTGGTATAAAGATAATGGCTACACTAATATAGGAGAAGCTATATGCGCTATAAAATATGGATACATAAAAAATAATTCCCTTACCTATAGTCATGTTCAACACGAAATCAATTATTTGGTGGAACAGTTAAGAATTTATGTTGAAAATTGTGATATTATTCTTCCTGTACCTAGTTTTAATCCATTTCATAAAGATAATCCAGATGGGAACTTAAAGATTATGTACATGATAGCTGAGCGTCTAAGTGAGGTTAGTGGGAAAAAAGTTGATTTTTCTGTACTCGGAAAGCGAACATCAAAACAAGCTAAAGATTCTCAAATCAGTGCTGATGATTATGTATCGAAAAATTTACCTAGTAATATAAAAAGTGTATTATTAATTGATGATTTATTTGGTGAAGGTAATACGGCAAATTACACTGTTTCGGCGTTAAGACGGGAAAATCCAAATATTTTTATTAGATTTATTAGTCTTACAAAAAATAAATATGGAGGCATTCCTAAAAAATATGAATGTAGAATTTCAAAATATAGTAAATTGTCTGTTAACAATGGAAGTGAGTTCATAGATTTATATTTTTATAGAGATGACAAACCTGAACACGTCAAGATTTGGCAAGAGCACTATTTGTTCGGAGAGGTTAAGCAAGCATTTGAACAAAATGATTTTAAAAGAGTTTTTTATTTATCTGTGTATCGAAATTCTAATGGATATTGGACTGTGAGTAAGAATGTTGATGAAGAGAGTGATGAAGAATAACTTGAGGTGTTTCATATGAGAAAAATATTCATAAGTGGGAGTATTTCAAGCAAAGAAATTCCCCAAGAAGTTATTAAGTCAGTTGATGATAGTCGTAAAAGAAATTATACAATCTTGATAGGTGATGCTAAAGGGATTGATAAAAATATACAGGATATGCTTAAGGCAGATAATTATAAAAATGTAGAGGTTTATCATGTAGGTCCTAGTCCTAGAAACCTTTCAGATCTAGAATGGATTGATAGGCGTATTCCTGTAGACACTGAAAATGAAAAATTTTTTAAAAACGGGAAATATACTAGAGAAGCTCAAATGATAAAGGATAAAGCTATGTCTAATGATGCTGATTTTGGTTTAGTAATTTGGAAAGACACCAGTAAAAATCGGTTTGGGAATATTTCGGTAAGTAAAGGTTCATTAAATAATATTTATAATTTACTTGTCCAAAATAAATATGTTGGACTCTTCTATATTCCTAAGCCAGAAAAAGGAATAATGAAGTTTAAGAATATAGCAGAATTTGAAGAACAGGTTATTGAAAAGCTTGTTCAGAAAGAAACAAAGGATTATTACTATAAAATGAAAAAAAATGCTAATAAATCAAATAATAAATATTCTGAACATGGTAATAATGAGCAGCTTTCCTTATTCGGCTAAAGTTACTTTTTAGAAAAAATAAATTAGAAGAAAAGAAAGGAGCAAGGGGCCTAGTATTCACCAAGACTGAATACTATGGACTTGATTAATTCCTATGATTCAAATCATCGTCAACGCATTTGTTGAAAAAGATAAGACTGGAGCAGCCGTCGAAGTCGTGTATGCTAGTAGCAATCACGAAAAAGTGAAAGCTAAGTATGAAGAGCTGCTTGCTCAATACCCTGAAAATTATTTAGCAATTTATGACTTGCCACTGGATACAGACCTGAATTCATTGGAACATTACCCGTCTGTATGGATTGGGAAAGAAGAATTTGAATAATTTGGCTAATCAATGTTCTATGCTTTGTTTGCACATTGTGAAGTAGAAAAAGAAAGGAAAAATTAACAACATGATCGACCGTTACTCTCGCCCTGAGATGGCGAATATTTGGAGTGAAGAAAATAAATACCGTGCTTGGCTTGAGGTGGAAATCTTGGCTGACGAGGCATGGGCTGAGTTGGGGGAAATCCCTAAGGAAGATGTAGCTTTGATTCGTGAAAAAGCGGACTTTGACATCGACCGTATTTTGGAGATTGAGCAGGAGACGCGTCACGATGTGGTGGCTTTCACGCGTGCAGTTTCTGAGACGCTTGGTGAAGAGCGTAAGTGGGTCCACTATGGTTTGACTTCTACCGACGTGGTGGATACGGCCTACGGTTATCTTTACAAGCAGGCCAACGACATCATCCGTCGTGACCTTGAAAACTTCACTAACATCATCGCTGAAAAGGCTAAGGAGCACAAGTTCACCATCATGATGGGTCGTACCCACGGGGTGCACGCTGAACCTACAACTTTTGGTCTTAAATTGGCGACTTGGTACAGCGAAATGAAGCGCAATATCGAGCGTTTCGAGCATGCGGCTGCTGGTGTGGAAGCTGGTAAGATTTCTGGTGCGGTTGGAAACTTTGCCAATATCCCGCCATTCGTTGAGCAATACGTCTGCGACAAATTGGGTATCCGTGCTCAAGAAATCTCTACACAGGTCCTTCCTCGTGACCTTCACGCTGAGTACTTTGCGGTTCTTGCTAGCATCGCGACTTCAATCGAGCGTATGGCGACGGAGATCCGTGGTCTTCAAAAATCAGAACAACGCGAAGTGGAAGAGTTCTTTGCCAAAGGTCAAAAAGGTTCATCAGCAATGCCTCACAAACGCAACCCTATCGGTTCTGAGAACATGACGGGTCTTGCGCGTGTTATTCGTGGTCACATGATTACGGCCTATGAGAATGTTGCTCTCTGGCACGAACGTGATATCTCTCACTCATCAGCTGAGCGCATCATCACACCAGATACGACCATTTTGATCGACTACATGCTTAACCGTTTCGGAAATATCGTCAAGAACTTGACAGTCTTCCCAGAAAATATGATTCGCAACATGAACTCTACGTTTGGTCTCATCTTTAGCCAGCGTGCCATGTTGACCTTGATTGAGAAAGGCATGACCCGTGAGCAAGCCTATGATCTGGTACAACCAAAAACAGCCTACTCTTGGGACAATCAAGTAGACTTTAAACCACTTTTAGAAGCAGATCCAGAGGTGACATCACGCCTCACACAAGAAGAAATCGACGAAATTTTCAATCCTCTTTACTACACTAAACGAGTGGATGATATCTTTGAACGTCTTGGACTTGGTGACTAATTATAAAATAAACAGCGAGCTTCAATCTCGCTGTTTATTTTTTATCGAAAAGACTTAGTCTTCTTTTCTTTTAGTGAGTCCGTAGGCTGCTAGTGTAGCCATGAGTCCTGCGACTACTAGTCCTGCAGAATCGTGACTTCCTGTTTCAGGGAGTTGTTGTTCCTCTGCTTTTGCTCTAGTTGGTTGGTTTGGAATTTCTAGTTTTGATTTTTCTTCAGCAATAGCGGCTTGTCCTTGTTCATTGCCTACATGTGTCACCAGAGTTCCGACTTCGACTACTTGTGTAACAGCTTCCTGCGCTACGACACTATTTACAAGTGTTTTCACTTCCTTGCCATCAACAGTGCTCACAGAGTAGAAGTTTGTACGGCGACCGTTGACACCTTTAGTAATGACTTGTGTTTTTCCTTTGAGTAAGAGTGGATTTTCACGAGTAACAGTGGTAAATGGAATTTCTTCTTCTTGGATATCCAGTTTAGGTTTTACTTCAGTAGTTGGTGCAAGACCATTTTCATCCCCCTTGTGAGTTACAGGAGCACCAACTTCGACAACTTGGTTAACAGCTTCTTTGGTTACCTGGCTATCAAGGACTGTTTCTGTTGTTTTTCCATTTTCAGTAAGGACAGAGATGTAATGAGTTCGTTCACCTTTGACTCCTGCTGTAATAATGTTTTCCTGACCAGCTGGGAGGTTAGGATTTGCTTTCTTGATAACTTCAAATGGGATTTCTTTAGTTCTTGTGATGAGTTCTGGTCTGGTTTCAACATTGGCAGCTACTTCATTTTCATCCAGGCTTCCTGAGTGAGTTGCAGCTGGTTTGAGACCTAAGCGAGCAGCTTTTAGTTTGGCTACAAGTGTGTCAACCTCAGCTTGTTTATTACGGTTGAGGTTGTAATTTAGAGCAGTTTTAGCTGCACTTAGGGCCTCCAAGCTTTCCTTGCTGTATCCTTCTAAGTTTTCAGGAATTTGTGCGATTTCTTCGCGGAGAGCATTATAATTAGCTCGGAAGTAATCTTTGTTGTAGTCTGCAAAGGCAGTCATGAGTTCAAAGATTTCTTCTTCCTTGTACTCTGCACTTGGCTTGTCTGCCCAGATAGCAAGCATACTGCCAACTGTTGGAAGGTCTACTTCGGGATACTTAGTAGAAGCAAGTTGATTGAATGGAACTTTACCAGAATTTTCAACAGCTTTTGATAGTGGATAAGCTTCGTCTGGTTTATGATTGCCTAAAACATAGTACCAGTCTCCGTTGGTGTTGAGGAGTTTGTATCCTTTACTTGCAAGGTACTGAGGAGTTGCAAGGTTGTAACCCCACCATCCTTTAGACCAGTAAGAGATGATGACATCCTTATCAAACTCAACATCATCCTTGTCTTCATAGTAGAAGCCATCGTTGAAGGCCATTGGTTGAAGACCTCTCTCTTTGGCCATAGCAGCGAGGGTGTTGGCATATTCGGCAAATTTGCCATAGAGTTGATACCATTTGAGGTAGTACCAGCCTTGGGCACTAGTCGCATCGTTAGCGTATTCGTCAGTACCAAAGTTGAAAATTTTTGTTTTACCTGCAAAGAAGTCCATGTATTTACCGATGAGGGCTTTTACAAAGTTCATCGCTTCTTCGTTTCTCAAGTCCATAGTTGTTTTGGAGACCTTGTCAAAGTGGGCTTGAGGATTTTTAATACCCAATTTTTCCATGGCAACCAGCATAGCATCCATGTGACCTGGACTGTTAATAGCTGGGATGAGACCGATGCCCTTAGATTTAGCGTATTCAATTAGTTCTGTCACTTCTGCCTGTGTAAGTGCAGTACCGTTTGGATCATCGTAGTAAGCTTTTGTTCCTTGGATGATGGCATTTTTGACATCATCACTTGCATAGGTTTTTCCGTTAGCAGTGATGGTCATATCATCGAGTAAGAATCGAAGTCCGTCATTCCCTAGAAGGAGATGAACATCAGAATATCCAAGCTCACTGGCCTTATCTACGATGCGTTTAAGCTGATCAAGAGTAAAGTATTTGCGTCCAGCATCGATGGAGATCACCTTGTTTTTAGCAAGTTTTTCAACCTCACGTTTAGCATCTTCTTCTTTTTGAGCTTCTGGTGTGAAGGTCAAATTGCTTACTGCTTCTTGAAGTTTTGCAATTGCTTGGTCAATCGTGTCTTGTTGGGCACGGCTGAGATTACTATCAAGCGAACGGATAGCTTTTGCCGCTTCATTAACTGATGCAACACTTTCTGCAGTATAACGATTAAGGTCTTTTGGTACCTCGTTAAGTGCTTGCTCTGCAGACTCATAATCAGCTGCGAAGTATTCAGCATTAGAATTTGCGAATTGACGCATGAGTTTGAAGAGGCGTGACGGTGAATAACGTGCAGATGGAGTGTCAGCCCAAGCAGCTACCATACCACCTATGAATGGAATAGTTGCTCCGTCGGATTTTGGTACCGAAGTGATCGGAGTATTCTTGATACCGTTTAAGCCTTGATCAAGGTTGTACCAACCTTGGCCATCTGCATTTCGCCCAAGAACATAGTACCAAGCATCGTTAGTGTTTAGGATTTGGTGACCTTTTTCTACTAGAAGTTTGGAAGAAGCGATGTCGTAACCTCCCCAACCACCAGTCCACATTGAAACGATGATATCTTTGTCAAAAGTTCCGAAGCTAGTATCACTATTATAGTAGATACCATCATTGAAGGCCATTGGTTTGAGATCGTGCGATTTGATGATTTGAGCAAGATCATTAGCGTAAGTGATGAATTTACTATATTTTCCTTTTGTTTGAAGGACAGTCCAACCTTTAGCGTTTGTTGCGTCATTGGCATATTCATCAAGTCCGATGTTGAAGATTTCAGTCTTTTTCGCGAAATAAGCAGCATACTTGTCGATAAGGGCTTTTGTAAAAGCGACCGCTTGTTCGTTGTCAAGATCTACGGTACGAGCTGATTCCTTCCCAAAATAGTTAAAGTTAGGGTTTTGGATTCCCAATTCTTTCATGGCATTGAGAATAGCATCCATGTGACCAGGACTATTTACTGTTGGAATGAGACCGATACCTTTATCTTTGGCATAGTTAATCAGATCTGTCATTTGACTTTCTGTTAAGTGATTGCCGTTTGGATCGTTGTAATAATCATTTGTACCTTTTTCAATGGCATGTTTGACATCGTCACTCGCATAGGTCTTGCCGTTAGCTGTGATGTTCATATCGTCCAACATGAAGCGGAGCCCATCATTTCCAACT
This sequence comes from Streptococcus mitis, assembly GCF_047465045.1. Lineage (GTDB taxonomy): Bacteria > Bacillota > Bacilli > Lactobacillales > Streptococcaceae > Streptococcus > Streptococcus mitis_DT. The sequence goes on along the minus strand of NZ_JASHAR010000010.1, from coordinate 27,903 downwards.
AATAGGTGCAAATCAGTGTAGCCATAATGTTTCGCTTTATCGATGATTTCCTTGAGCTGTTCTGGTGAGAAATATTTACGTCCAGCATCAATAGAAACAATTTTCTTTTTCGCTAGCTTTTCATTAGTTTGAGTGGCACGTTCAGTAGTCGGTGCGAGTACAGCAGGAATAGCAGGCTCGTTTTTCTTTTCAGTATTGGCACTCTCTGCGCTTTTTTTCATTTGAGTTGTGCTCTCTACTTCCGTATTAGGGGTTGGACTGGCATGTTCTGTTACTACCGGTGCTACCGCATTGTCTGTTTTTGGAACAACTGTGTTAACAGTATCTTTTTCAGTTTTAACTTCCTCTTTTATAGTTTTATCAGCTTGTTTTACAAGTTTTTCTTCTTTATCTTGAATTGGTGCTTCTGATGCTTGTGGGCTATCCGGCACAGCTTGCAAAGTTTCAGTAGTTTTTGGTGCTGGTGTGAGTCCATCTGCAGATACGACTTGCGCACTGAAGGTAAATCCTATCAGTACAGAAGCTGTTCCGACTGCATACTTGCGGATCGAGAAACGCTGTTTCTTGTCTAGTTTCATGATAAAACCTCCTTGATACAACTATTTTGATAACGTTTACATAAAACCAATTTAATTTTATTATCTATATAGTAAAAAGTCAAGTAAATTTATATAATAACTATAATAAACGGAGGAAATCATAAGATTTTGGAAATAACAACTTATATAAGGAGGTAAAATCAAGGAAAAATCAGTGATTTTTAACTTATTTTTAGTACAAGTGCTACAAATAAATATATTTAATAATAGCGTTTTCATATTCGCCTTTTCGTGCTATAATATATAGAAAAAGCCTGAGCAAGGCTCAAGCTTTTTCTTAGTGACCACGGTTACATGAAATGAATTTGATTTTGTAGTAATCTGCTCTCTTATACGTTTCGCTGTATGCGAGAACTTGACCAGTAGACTCTAGTTTAGTAGTCTTGGTTTGTAAAACGGTTGGGAATTGTTCATCGACTCCGAGGACCGAAGCCGCATGTTCTGGAGTTGGAAATGCTATTTCATTGATTTCTTCAAAATGTTCATCATTCATGTGAATGTGGTAATCCAATTTGAAACGGTTATAGATAGAGCTATAATATTCAAGATTTGGATAATTTGCGTTGACGTATTGTTCTGGGATGTAAGATGTATGGTAGATGTACACAACACCACCTGTTTCGCGTACGCGTTCAATCTTGTAGTAGAACTGATCTCCGCGTAGTCCAAGTTTTTCTAAGTAGCCTAGTTTGTTTCCACGCTCAATAGAAAGGACGGTAACTTTATCATCTTTAGTTTCAAAAACTTCTACATCTGAAAACTCTACGAGTTTGTGTTTACGTGCGCGTGAAACGAATGTACCCTTTCCTTGTTGGCGGACAATATAGCCATCCTTGGCAAGGTCGTTTAAGGCGCGGACAACTGTGATAGAACTCACATCATACATTGCAATCAATTCAGCTTCAGTGTAGAATTTATCTCCACTGGCAAATTGACCAGAAATGATTTTGTTCTTTAACTCATCTTTAATATATTGATACTTTGGAATTGCCATATTTTCACCTCGATTTTCCTTCTCAGTTAAAGATTTTACCATAAAACTGGAAAGAATAGTAGCCTTTTGAATAAAAAAATTAGAATAATAGGCTATAAGGTTAATTTACATAGAAATTAATAGAATTTCTTACATCTTTATACATGTCAATTAAGATGATATTATTTCTTGAGATAGTAAGGTTTTATAAGTTTTTTTGTAAAAATTAGTAAAAATGAAAAAAATCGTGAAAACCTATTGACAAATGTAAGATATTGAGTTATATTTACTATATCAACAAATGAAAGCGTAAACTTTAGTTGTCAGAAGGTAAGAATATGACACGATTTGAGATACGGGATGATTTTTATCTCGATGGAAAATCATTTAAGATTTTATCTGGCGCCATTCATTATTTTAGAATTCCAGCAGAGGATTGGTATCATTCGCTCTACAACTTAAAAGCGCTTGGCTTTAATACAGTCGAGACTTATGTTGCATGGAATTTACACGAACCTGTTGAAGGGGAGTTTAATTTTGAAGGTGATCTGGATTTAGAGAAATTTCTCCAAATAGCGCAGGATTTGGGTCTCTACGCAATTGTGCGTCCGTCTCCCTTTATCTGTGCGGAATGGGAATTCGGTGGTTTACCAGCTTGGCTCTTGACCAAGAACATGCGAATTCGCTCATCCGACCCAGCGTATATCGAGGCAGTTGGTCGCTACTATGATCAATTATTGCCAAGACTGGTGCCGCGTTTGTTGGACAATGGCGGAAATATTCTCATGATGCAAGTCGAGAACGAATACGGTTCTTATGGAGAAGATAAGGCTTACCTGAGAGCGATTCGAAAATTGATGGAAGAACGAGGGATTGATTGCCCACTCTTTACTTCAGATGGCCCATGGAGAGCTACTTTGAAAGCTGGAACCTTAATCGAAGATGACCTCTTTGTAACAGGCAACTTTGGTTCTAAGGCACCTTACAACTTTTCACAGATGCAAGAATTCTTTGATGAGCATGGTAAGAAATGGCCACTCATGTGTATGGAGTTCTGGGATGGCTGGTTCAATCGTTGGAAAGAACCGATTATCACACGGGATCCAAAAGAATTGGCAGAAGCTGTTCGAGAGGTATTGGAGCAAGGCTCTATCAACCTTTACATGTTCCACGGTGGTACAAACTTTGGCTTCATGAATGGTTGCTCGGCTCGAGGAACTCTGGATTTGCCACAAGTTACATCTTATGATTACGATGCCCTTCTGGATGAAGAAGGAAATCCAACTGCCAAATATTTGGCAGTCAAGAAGATGATGGCAACACATTTCCCAGAGTATCCGCAGTTGGAACCACTCTATAAGGAAAGCATGAAGGTGGACGCTATTCCACTTGCTGAAAAAGTTTCCTTATTTGAAACCTTAGATAGTCTTTCTAGTCCAACAGAAAGTCTCTATCCAAAAGCGATGGAGGAATTAGGTCAATGTTATGGCTATCTTCTCTATCGTACTGAGGCAAGTTGGGATGCAGAAGAAGAACGCCTTCGCATCATCGATGGACGTGACCGTGCTCAACTCTTTGTAGATGGTAAACGAATTGCAACTCAATATCAGACGGAGATTGGGGAAGATATCTATTGTCAAGGTAATCGAAAAGGTTCCTCACAACTTGACATCTTGATTGAAAATATGGGGCGTGTCAACTATGGACACAAGTTCTTAGCGGATACGCAACGTAAGGGAATTCGGACAGGGGTTTGCAAGGATTTACACTTCTTACTTAATTGGAAACAATATCCACTACCACTGGATAATCCTGAGAAAATTGATTTTTCAAAAGGATGGACAGAAGGACAACCAGCCTTTTACGCTTATGACTTTACAGTCCAAGAGCCAAAAGATACCTACCTAGACTTATCTGAGTTTGGTAAGGGAGTTGCCTTTGTCAATGGGCGTCACCTAGGACGTTTTTGGAACGTCGGCCCAACACTCTCACTTTATATCCCTCATTGTTATCTCAAGGAAGGTGCTAATCGTATCATTATCTTTGAAACAGAGGGTGAATATAAAGAAGAGATTCATTTAACTCGTAAACCTACACTAAAACACATAAAGGGGGAAAACTTATGACAATTGTAGGATGCCGTATCGATGGACGTTTGATCCACGGACAAGTAGCCAATCTTTGGGCTGGAAAACTAAATGTTTCACGTATTATGGTTGTGGATGACGAAGTTGTCAACAACGATGTTGAAAAGAGTGGTTTGAAACTAGCGACACCACCAGGTGTGAAATTGAGTATTTTGCCAATTGAGAAAGCGGCAGCCAATATTCTTGCTGGTAAATACGATAGCCAACGTCTCTTTATCGTGGCTCGTAAGCCAGACCGCTTCCTTGGTTTGGTCGAAGCAGGTGTACCACTTGAAACCCTTAATGTTGGGAATATGTCTCAAACACCAGAAACTCGTTCTATCACACGTTCTATCAACGTAGTAGACAAGGATGTGGAAGACTTCCACAAACTAGCAGAAAAAGGTGTTAAACTTACTGCTCAAATGGTTCCAAATGATCCAGTTTCAGACTTTTTGAGCTTATTAAAATAGGAAAAAATTTTTAGGAGGTCATTGTTATGATACAATGGTGGCAAATTTTACTTCTCACTTTGTACTCAGCTTATCAAATCTGTGATGAGTTGACGATCGTTTCATCTGCAGGTTCCCCTGTATTTGCTGGTTTCATTACTGGTTTAATCATGGGAGATTTGACAACTGGTTTGTTTATCGGTGGTAGCTTGCAATTGTTCGTTCTTGGGGTTGGTACCTTCGGTGGTGCTTCTCGTATCGACGCAACTTCTGGTGCGGTTCTTGCAACAGCATTCTCAATCTCTCAAGGTATTGATACAGACCTTGCGATTACAACAATCGCTGTGCCAGTAGCAGCTCTCTTGACTTATTTCGACGTTCTTGGACGTATGACAACTACTTTCTTTGCACACCGTATTGATGCTGCAATCGAACGCTATGACTACAAAGGAATCGAACGCAACTACTTGCTTGGTGCGATTCCATGGGCTCTATCTCGTGCCCTTCCAGTCTTCTTCGCGCTTGCCTTTGGTGGTGCCTTTGTACAACACGTAGTAGACCTAGTTAAAGAATATCAATGGCTTGCAGATGGTTTGACACTCGCAGGACGTATGCTTCCAGGTCTTGGATTTGCAATCTTGCTTCGTTACCTTCCAGTTAAACGTAACCTTCACTACCTTGCAATGGGATTTGGTTTGACAGCTATGTTGACTGTTCTTTACTCATATGTAACAGGTCTTGGTGGCGCTGTTGCAGGTGTTATCGGTACTCTACCTAAAGATGTTGCTGAAAAAATTGCTTTTGTGAATAACTTCAAAGGTTTGTCTATGATTGGTATTTCTATCGTAGGTATCTTCCTTGCAGTTCTTCACTTCAAAAATAGCCAAAAAGTAGCTGTAGCAGCACCTTCTACACCATCAGAAAGTGGGGAAATCGAAGATGACGAATTCTAATTACAAACTTACAAAAGAAGATTTTAATCAAATCAACAAACGTAGCTTGTTTACTTTCCAATTAGGTTGGAACTACGAACGTATGCAAGCTTCTGGTTACCTTTACATGATCTTGCCTCAATTGCGTAAAATGTATGGGGATGGAACTCCTGAATTGAAAGAAATGATGAAAGTTCATACTCAATTCTTCAATACTTCACCATTCTTCCACACAATTATCGCTGGTTTTGACCTTGCCATGGAAGAAAAAGATGGTGTAGGTTCAAAAGATGCCGTTAACGGTATCAAGACAGGTTTGATGGGACCATTCGCTCCTCTTGGAGATACAATCTTTGGTTCACTTGTACCTGCTATCATGGGTTCTATCGCAGCAACTATGGCTATCGCTGGTCAACCATGGGGAATCTTCCTTTGGATCGCAGTTGCAGTTGCTTATGACATCTTCCGTTGGAAACAGTTGGAATTTGCTTACAAAGAAGGGGTTAACCTTATCAATAACATGCAAAGTACTTTGACAGCTTTGATTGACGCTGCATCTGTACTTGGTGTCTTCATGATGGGTGCTCTTGTAGCAACAATGATTAACTTTGAAGTTTCTTATAAATTGCCAATCGGTGAAAAAATGATTGACTTCCAAGATATCTTGAACTCAATCTTCCCACGCTTGCTTCCAGCAATCTTTACTGCCTTTATCTTCTGGTTGCTTGGTAAGAAAGGTATGAACTCTACAAAAGCAATTGGTATCATCATTGCTCTTGCAGTAGGTCTTTCATTCATCGGTAAATTCTTGCTTGGAATGGGCGCATAATCTATGGCTAAATCATTAATTTTGGTGAGCCATGGTCGCTTCTGTGAAGAACTTAAAGGTAGCACAGAAATGATTATGGGTCCACAAGACAATATTTATACAGTAGCTCTTCTTCCAGAAGATGGCCCAGAAGACTTTACTGCTAAATTTGAAGCTGCTATTGAAGGATTGGATGATTTCCTAGTCTTTGCGGACCTTCTCGGTGGTACACCATGTAACGTGGTAAGCCGTTTGATCATGGAAGGTCGCGACATTGAACTCTACGCAGGGATGAATCTTCCAATGGTGATTGAATTTATCAATGCGAGCCTTACAGGCGCAGATGCGGACTACAAGAGCCGTGCTGCAGAAAGCATTGTGAAAGTCAATGACCTGTTAGCGGGCTTTGATGATGACGAAGATGAATAATACTCTTTGAAAATCAAATTCAAACCACGTCAACGTCGCCTTGCCGTACTCAAGTACAGCCTGCGGCTAGTTTCCTAGTTTGCTCTTTGATTTTCATCGAGTATAAGATGTGACAACGTGAAAATCGTTAGAGCATTTTATATAGAATATACATGGGAATGGGGCTTACTCCCATTCCCATATTTAATAGAAAAAGAGGAAATCAATGCTACATTATACAAAAGAAGACTTGCTCGAATTGGGTGCAGAAATCACTACACGTGAAATCTACCAACAACCTGATGTATGGAAAGAAGCTTTTGAATCTTATCAAGCAAAACGTGAAGAAATTGCAGCCTTCCTACAAGGGATTGCGGATAAACATGACTATATTAAGGTTATCTTGACAGGTGCTGGAACCTCTGCTTATGTGGGAGATACCTTGGTACCTTACTTTAAGGAGGTCTATGACGAACGCAAATGGAATTTCAATGCCATTGCGACAACAGATATCGTTGCCAATCCAGAAACTTATTTGAAAAAAGATGTGGCGACTGTCCTTGTATCTTTTGCTCGTAGTGGAAATTCTCCTGAAAGTGTGGCAACTGTTGATTTGGCCAAAGCCTTGGTGGATCAGCTTTACCAAGTGACGATTACTTGTGCAGCGGACGGGAAATTGGCTCTTCAAGCTCACGGAGATGACCGTAATCTCTTGCTCTTGCAACCTGCTGCTTCTAATGACGCTGGCTTTGCCATGACTTCTAGCTTTACGTCTATGATGTTAACAGCTCTCTTGGTCTTTGATCCTACAGAATTTGCTGTTAAGTCTGAACGTTTTGAAGTTGTGTCTAGCCTTGCCCGTAAAATTCTAGACAATGCAGCAGATGTTAAAGAGCTTGTTGACCTTGACTTTAACCGTGTTATCTATCTGGGTGCTGGTCCTTTCTTTGGACTTGCTCATGAAGCTCAGCTCAAGATTTTGGAACTAACAGCTGGTCAGGTTGCGACCATGTATGAAAGCCCAGTCGGCTTCCGTCACGGTCCAAAATCTCTTATCAACGAAGATACAGTTGTTTTGGTCTTTGGTACAACAACAGACTACACTCGCAAGTACGACTTGGACTTGGTTCGTGAAGTTGCTGGTGACCAGATTGCTCGTCGTGTCGTTCTTTTGAGTGATCAGGCCTTTGGTCTTGAAAATGTCAAAGAAGTGGCCCTTGGCTGTGGCGGTGTCTTGAATGATATTTACCGTGTCTTCCCTTACATCGTTTATGCCCAACTCTTTGCCCTATTGACTTCACTCAAGGTAGAAAATAAACCAGATACACCGTCTCCTACTGGTACAGTAAACCGTGTGGTGCAAGGTGTTATCATCCATGAATATCAAAAGTAAGGAAATGTTTATGAATTCTTGACAAGAGGATTTGTAAATCATCAGATAAACCATAGATTGTCAAGGCGCTTTCTATGGTTTGTTTGCTTGAGAGAAATAGTAAAAGGAGAAGAGAATGAAAGCATACACAGAGCGTGTATTTGGAAATGTTGAGGGACAAGATGTCTTGGCTTATCGTTTTGAGACGGACGGTGGTTACCAACTTGAGGTTATGACTTATGGTGCGACCATCTTGCGCTATGTCACACCTGACAAGGATGGAAATTTTGCGAACGTTATCTTGGGATTTGATGATTTTGATAGCTATGTAGGCAATAGTCCCAAGCATGGGGCTAGTGTAGGTCCTGTGGCAGGTCGTATTGCAGGTGCGACCTTTGAACTCAATGACCAGACTTATAATCTTGAAGTCAACAATGCTAGCAACTGCAACCACAGTGGTTCAACAGGTTGGGATTCTAGCTTGTTTGAACTAGTTGAAGTGAGCGACCATGGCTTGACCCTCTACACAGAGCGTACAGATGGGACAGGAGGGTTCCCTGGCAATCTCAAGATTTGGATTAGCTACAACTTGGAAGAAACTGGTGCCTACGAAATCAGCTACAAGGTGACGACAGATCAGGATACGCTGGTCAATCCAACCAACCACAGCTATTTCAACTTGTCTGGTGATTTCACGCAGACAATTGACCGCCATGTCTTCCAGCTAAATACTGAGGGCATTTACCCAATCGCTTCCGACGGTGTTCCTGCTAAAACTTCAGATGCTAATCGTGATGTGGTTAAACACATCTATAATGGAGCTTTGTTGAAGGATATCTTTGCAGAGGAAGATGAGCAAATCCAGCTGGTATCCGGTTTGGATCATCCATTTGCTCTTCCTGCCGGTCATGACAATGCTGGTTTCCTTTATGACCAAAACTCAGGTCGCTTCCTGCTCTTCAAGACAGAGGCTCCTTGCTTTGTGGTCTACACAGCAAACTTTGTGGATGAGAGTGTCATCATAGGAGGTCAGCCAATGGTACAGCACAATGGGATTGCCCTTGAGGCGCAAGCTTTACCAGATGCCATTCACAGTGACCTCAAAGACCAAGTTATTCTCAAAGCCGGTCAAACCTTTACAAGCAAGACACGTTATGAGCTTGTTGTGAAATAAAAAAAGCTGGGCAAAAAATCTTTAAAATTAAAATAACGCATATTGTCAGTACAGCACGAAAATTCCACGAGGTCAACTATAGTCAGAAAGCTGAACAACAAGCCAAAACGCCAAAAAAAGGCGGCAAAAAGCAAGCACCTGCAAGCAACGTGCCGAAATGGTCAAATCCTGATTATGTCAACGAATTAGACCCAACAATCGTTGATATGCTAGTAGAATTTCACAAGTCACAAGGCATTTTGGAAACTCCCGAGGCGTAAGCAGAAATCGCCCAAAAACGTGAAGAAATCGAGCAAAGGAGAGCTAAGCTTGAGGCTAAAAAACAAGAACTTTTGAACCGCTTGAACAAATAGAGTTTCGCAAGTATTATGCTTACAAATTACTTGAGCAATTAACTAAAACATAAACTCTGCCTATATATAAAGGCAGAGTTTATATTTTAGAAATTCACGTAGGTTGTTTCGGTTTTTACATACCCAGTATAGTCTGAGTTTCTATAGTATTCAGTGATAAACTTCCATTTTCTTTGAGCAACATGGATATAAGTACTTGTTATGTAGTATGGATATGGGCTTTGTGAATCCAAGTAAGACTGATAAGCTTGTATACCAAAATATGCTCGACCAATTATGCCACCCCATGGGGCACCCAATATAGAACCTATAAGGCCAAACATCGCGGTTATTCCAGAATCAATCATGAAGTGAGCGAATGTGTTGGCTTCTTTATTCCCATGTATTGTGTTGACGTAATTCCAAACATTAGGATCGTATGATCTAAAAGATATATTTAGGTCGATTTCATTCTTTTGCTAAGCCATATAAAATGACCCATTGATATAGACGCCATCAGCACGTCGTTCAATAGTGTCTACACTTCCATTTGGATTGACCACCTCAAGAACTTCATCACTTAAAATATTTACTTGCGTATCTCCGAACCGCACTGATGAGCCATTCTCAAACTGAACCTCACCAAATACAACTTTAGAGTTTGCCGATAAGCTATCATCAGCAAAAACAACAAGCGACGGGGAAATGCTAGACATACAGAAAACAGACATAACTAGCAAACACATGCATTTAAACATCTTAGACATAACGGAAACTCCTTTGTATTTTTGATTTTTTTCAACTTTTATTATACAATAAAACCAAATAAAAAGAAAGCGGTAACAATATGCTTAATGTGAAAATTTTTTATATATTTTTATTTTTGATCGTTGTCGAAACTACAGGCTTGTTGTTGTTGAAAAACGGTCTTGAAAGAGGTTATTTAGATACAGGAGCTATCATCCTTGCAGTTTTTTCATTTGCTTTCTACAACCTATGTTCATTCGGTTGGGTCTACTTTACAATAAAAAACCATAAAAAATAAATAGGACAAATTGGAGGCTAACACCTCCGATTTTTTTGTATGCAGACCCTGAATTTTCGTTTTTTCATGCAAAAATAGCGCATTTTCGGTGCTGAGACAACGATTCTGAGAGCTTTTCAGACTTTTTTGCGACCTGTCCCTATCATTAGAAAAGCTTAGAGCACCAAAGGAAAAGTTTGATAATATGCGTTTTATTATGGAAAGATTTACGTTATCTTATCCTGAAATGGCTTTGTTTTTGAGTTGTCTGACTTGACTTTCTTGATGGAAGTTATATAATAGTTGTAATAATTAAAGTTACAATAAAAGAGGGAATATTTATGACCTATGAATACAAGAGCCACATTTATTTGGCAGAGGCAGTTTTAAATGTAAAGGATTTGGCAAGTCAAACAGCCTTTTATCAGCAAGTTATTGGTTTAGAAATCTTATCTCAAACTGAGACAGAGGTCATTCTGGGACTTGGAGGAAAAGCCTTGGTACACTTGATTCAAGCACAAGAGAGCGATGAAGTAAGGGAACATTATGGTCTTTACCATCTGGCTATTCTTTTGCCGACACGCAAGGCTTTGGCAGATGTCTTAAAACACCTGACAGATTTACAGATTTCTCTTGTCGGCGGTGCAGACTACGGTTACAGTGAGGCCCTTTATTTGGAGGATTTGGAGGGAAATGGCATTGAACTCTATCGAGATAAGCCGGTTTCCACATGGGATATTCGAGAAGATGGACGCATTATCGGAGTGACGGAGGCCCTTGCGGCAAAGGATATCTATGAGTTGGGGGAAAGAATAGAGCCCTTTACTTTAGCAGAGGGTACGAGAATGGGGCATATCCATTTGTCCGTCAAGGATAGTCTAAAGTCTAGCCGGTTTTATCAAAAGGTGTTAGGGTTAGAGGATAAATTCAGTGTACCTAGCGCTAGTTGGATTGCGGCTGGAGATTACCATCATCATTTGGCAGTCAACGAATGGGGAGGAAAAGGCCTGGCTCCGCGTAAGCAAGGCTTGCCAGGTTTGGCCTACTATGTCATTGAGGTCGCTAGTAAAGAAGAACTGTTAACGATTGCGCAACGAACACAAGAAGTTGACGCACCAATCAAGTGGCTGACATCGAGCCAGTTGGAAATCACAGACCCAGATGGAATTGTGACTCGTATCCGTTTAGACAGGATATGATGACAATCAGAGTATCAATTGTAGGAAGTGCTCCTTATTCTAGTCAGATATGTAGAAAATTTGATATGATAGTAGAGAACAAGGAGAAGAAAACAATGACCAGTGAATATCAGAAAATGATAGCGGGAGAGGTTTACCGTCCATCGGATCCAGAATTGCGAGACTTGGCTCAGGCTTCTCGCCAAAAACAGTCTGCCTTTAACAAGGAAGAAGATCCCTTGAAGGGAGTCGAAATCATCAAGGCTTGGTTTGGGTCAACCGGACAAAATCTTTATGTCAATCCACGCCTGGTGGTCGATTATGGAGTCAATATCCATCTAGGGGAAAATTTTTATTCTAATTGGAACTTGACCATGCTGGATGTTTGTCCGATTCGCATCGGGGACAATGCTATGATTGGTCCCAACTGTCAGTTTTTGACTCCCCTCCATCCACTGGACCCGCAGGAACGTAATTCAGGTGTGGAATACGGGAAGCCCATTACCATCGGTGACAATTTCTGGGCTGGAGGAGGCGTCATTGTCCTTCCTGGAGTGACATTGGGTAATAATGTTGTTGCTGGAGCAGGGGCTGTAATCACTAAGTCCTTTGGCGACAACGTTGTCCTAGCTGGTAATCCTGCGCGCGTGATTAAGGAGATACCTGTGAAATAAAGAGATTGGTAAAAAAGTTTTTAAGATAAGAAAAGCGCATCATATCAGGTGTTTAAAAAACGTTGATATGATGCCTTTTATCATAAATTAGGTTAACTTTTTTTCAATTGAGTGTTTACTTAGCTGTTTGCTAGGTTTTACGCTAGAAGTTCTACAAATTCTTTCTCTTCTTGGCATTTTTGGTCAGAGAAACCTGGTAAGTATCTTGTTCTTTAGTGAGGTAATTGATGACTTGAAAATCATCGGTTTGAGCCTTGAAGTCCACTTCGTAGACAGTGGTGACTTGTTCTCCATCATTGCTAGTATCAATCGAGATGAGGTCTAACTCAGTACAGAATTGTGATAGTCCAGATTGGATAGTTTGAAGTTGATTTTCTTGGTTCGCAATTGTGATGGTCAATAGCCTGCGACGTTGGTGATTGCTCTTGCTTTGTTGCTTCTCTAAAAGAAGCCATACCGCTAAGATAAAGACAGTGAAGAGAATAGCTAGAGCTAGGTAGCCTGTCCCTGCTGCTAGCCCGATAATCATGGCAAGGAAGATAGCAATTAGTTCCCGTGAACCACTGGTAGCTGAACGAAAACGAATGAGGCTAAAAGTTCCTGCAACGGCGATAGAGGTTCCTAGGCTGCCATTTACCAGAAAGATGACCAAGGTCATCAAGCAGGGGAGTAGGGTCAAACTGACAGCGAATTCTCGTGTATAGAGAGTACGGTGTTTGTAAGCCCAGGTCAGCGCCAAACCTAAAATCAGGCTGACCAAGAGAGCCAGAAAGAGCTGGATAGGATTTGCAGTGGCAGTTGTGTCGTTGAAGATAGAATTAAAAAGATTAGACATAAGTAGTACCTACACTTTCTGTGCTTGGTCGTGGGCTATAGTCCAGCCCTTGAGACTTGTGGTAGGCGCAGCTGTATTTTGAAAATTTCTGCTCTACCAGTCCATATTGGTCGAGAATATCTTGTAGCCATTGGGGTTTTCTACCTGGAGCTTTAATTTCCATGATGACAATGTCCTCGTTTAGTAGAGGGAAACCGTCCTTTCCTGAGAATAAACTGACATTATCATCACGATAGGTTAGATTTTGGTCAATGGTGATACGAATTTTATTGTAGGGAAAACCGATAATTTCTTTCTTTCTTTTCCTTGAGAGAAAAACGGTCATAGTATATATACATACGAGGGATAATGGCTTGCTGATATTCCTCTTGGAGTTGCTGGATTTTTTCAATCATCATTCGATCCTTGATACTGCTATCCAGCTGTCCCTTGGTCATAAACTGGGTGATAGACTGGGGAGTCGATAAGAGACGATGTTTTCGTCCGACACCAGCTCTGTCCTTAGATTTGATTTCTAAAAATACCTGACTATCAGGCTGGACTTGACTGAGATAGGTTCGCATCCGAATCTTTTCTTTGCGCTTAGTACCTTGGCCATCCTCCTGAATCATATCAAATTGCTCTGTATCAAAGTAGATGTTGGAAATGGTCGAAGTTGGATAATCATCCTCTACGAGGTATATTTTTAAGTCCTCTATTAAATTAGCCAAGTCACCCTTGGCAACGACATATTTGGTTTCGATTCGTTTAAAGCTTGTTTCAATTGGTTTCATAAATCCTGTCTCCTTTATCAAACTATTTTAGTACGCTATCTTATTAGCAGATAGGTGTGTCTGGGCAAGTTGAACTTGCTTGTGATTAGTCTATGGAATTTTCCTAAAACTTTTGTTAAAGATAACTTAACTGAAACTGAACTTAAGAAAATTTTCAGAAAAAGTTTAGATTTTTTTCAGACTTCCCCTGTAAACTAAGCTCAAGCTAAATGAAGGTGAGGAAAAAGTATGAAATCAAAAAAATGGACCCTAATCTTAACCAGTTTAACAGCTCTGACTTTGATGACAGCTTGTGGGCAGTCAACGACCAAGTCAAGTACAACTGCAGCGGCAGATACCACTGCCATCTCAACTTCAGCTACAAACAGTCAATCTTCTTATTTTACAGAAAAGGACTATGATACTTCTTATGATGAAAGTACAGCTTCTAAGATTGAGTTATCTGGCTCATCAGCAAACGTCTCTGGAGATGGGGTGACAGTCTCTGGATCAACAGTGACCATCACAAAATCTGGGACCTATGTGATTTCAGGTCAGTCTGACGGAGTGCAGATCAAGGTCGAGGCAGATAAGTCGGCAGATGTTCATCTAGTCCTAAAAGGTGCGACCATTACCAATACCAATGCAGCAATTTCAGCGACATCAGCAGGTCATGTCTACCTGACTCTGGCGGAGGGAACTACCAACAGTCTCTCTGACTCAAGCTCTAATAGTGATGACAAGGCAAATGCAGCTCTCTTTTCTAAGGTGGATTTGACCATCAATGGCTCAGGTACCCTTACTGTCGATGGCAAGAAGAACAACGGAATCAAGGCCAACGACACCCTCCACATCACGGGTGGAACCTATAACATCATAGCAGTTGGCGATGCCTTTAATGTTAATGATGAACTCAATATCACTGGTACGACCATGACCATCGATGCCAAGGAAGATGGTGTCAAAGTTGACAATGATGAGGATATGACTGTCGGCAATATGTATTTGGCTAACAATACCATAACAGTCACAGCAGGAGATGACGGTATTCACGCTTCTGGTAACCTAGTGATTGACAGCGGTACTTACACCGTCAAGAATTCGACTGAAGGAATTGAAGGGAAAGCCATTACGATTAATGGTGGTGATATCAATGTCTACGCGACAGATGATGGGGTCAATGCAGCTAATAAAAATGCTCAGCAAAGCGATATTTACTTTACCATGACAGGTGGTAATCTAACTGTAGAAGTCGGTCAAGGGGACACAGATCCGATTGACTCAAATGGCAATATCACGGTCACAGGTGGAACCATTAAAATGATTGGTCAATCAGGCTTTGACTTTGATGGAACAGCGACCTATACAGGTGGAGATATCTATCTCAACGGCGAAAAACAAACTGATATTGTGAACTCTATGCCTGGAGGCGGTGGACCTGGTGAGGGACCTCAAGGCGGCGGTCCAGCCCCTGGCGGACAAGGATAAACAAAAAAGGATAGCATTGCTAAGAGCAATGTTATCCTTTTTGTATCGTAGATTCATATGTTGCGAGTGGTTTTATAATCGTAGCTTTCAAAGGCTAAATTGTTCAGTCACCCGTTTTTGTTTACTTGAATTTCTTGAATTTTAAGAAGGTATTGAGTAGTTTTCCCTTAAATGTTTTGTTTTGGTAGGCGATTGTGAGGGAATTGAAAAATTCAACTGCTAGGTGTTCTTGGTGACCGAGCTCCATCTAGCTTGGGGTTGCTTCTGGGGAAAAGACGCCTAATTTGATGCGGAGTCCACCTTTTTTCATCTTGAACTGATGCATACCATACATCTTGATATCAAGGCTTGTATCGGACATGAGAGTAGCAGTATCACCTGCCATAGAAATTTTTGTATCGACATCCGGAACGCCTGTTTTTTCAGTATCTAGACTGATAAAGATTTTTTGATAAGTTGGTTGACCGTACTCTCCAATCAACTCCTCACTTCCTGTCCACCGTGAACTCCAGCAAATACAAAATGTTCAGGGTGAATTTTAAAAGGAAGTGCTTGGTCACCCATTTTATTTAGTCCTTGGTTGAAGGCGAAGAAATCTCTCAAAGTAAATCCATCCACGTAAGCAGCTTGTAGGTTACGTCCCTTAACCGAATTCTTAGAAAGCCATGCCGCATTTGGTCTGATTCTGCTAGACGGTCAGCGTAGAGTTCGAGGATTTTTTGACTTCCAAGGGCTAATTTGGTTTCAATTAGGTCTTGAAAATTTCTTAGTCTGTTTCATATAAAAATGAGTAAAATGAATTCCCATTACCAAGGTCATTAGAGTTGCGATAGCAATGACGATGGTTGGATTAGCCGAGAAAAGTAGAGGGAAAATAGGCCTTTAAAAAGTGGACAGAAAAGACCATTTCGGAGTATAGAGAGGAAGTTCAAAAACATTTTTAGAAATAAGACATGTGCATTATAAACATCAGATACGAATCTGGTGCTTTATTTTTTAAAGAATTTCAACTTTTTTCTTGACAAGTGAGTAAACACTCACTATAATAGGTCTATATTCAGTAAGTGAGTAAACACTCACCTAGGAGGAAGCTTATGAAAAAATTGCTACATTTACAAGATTTGGATAAGTCTTTTTGTCGTCAAATGGTTTTGAATCATGTCAGCTTTGAATTGCAGCCGGGAGAAATTATAGGCTTAATAGGTCCGTCTGGTGCTGGTAAATCGACTATGATTAAGACTATGTTAGGGATGGAAAAAGCTGACGGAGGGGTTGCTTTGGTATTGGATCATACTATGCCCAATCGTCATATTTTAGGAGATATTGGTTATATGGCCCAGTCAGATGCCTTATATGAGGCTTTGTCAGGTCAAGAAAATCTGGAATTTTTTGGTCAGCTAAAAGGGCTATCCAAAAGAGATCTGACAGCTGAAATTGCCCATGTGGCTCAAGTTGTGGATCTGGCAGAGCATTTGAATAAAACGGTATCCGGTTATTCTGGAGGAATGAAGCGACGCTTGTCTTTAGCCATCGCGCTTCTGGGGAATCCTCAGCTCTTGATTTTGGACGAACCGACAGTTGGAATCGACCCTTCTCTTCGGAAGAAAATCTGGAAAGAATTATTCGCGCTTAGAGACAATGGGGTTGGGATATTAGTTACTACCCATGTTATGGATGAAGCAGAGTTAACGGATAAGGTCGGCTTATTATTAGGTGGAAAAATCATTGCTTTTGATACACCGCAACACTTAAAAGAAAGTTATCAAGTTTCAAGTATTGAAGAAGTATTTTTGAAAGCAGAAGGAGAGTAAGATGAGAACCATTGCTATTGCTAAAAAAGTTATCAAAGAATTGCTTCGTGACAAACGAACCTTGGCTATGATGTTTGTAGCGCCGGTATTTATTATGTGGCTGATGAACCTCATGTTTTCAGCTAGTACAACCGTGAATGTCAAGTTAGCGACACAAGATCTACCAACTGGTTTGATAACGAAAATGGATGAGCTTGATCATGTGGACATCGAGACTTATCAAGACTTAGATCAGGCTAAAGAAGCGCTAGCAAATGAAAAAGTCGATGCTGTGATTTCTTATAAAGACGGTGAGTATCAGGTCGACTACGCAAATACAGATGCCTCCAAGACATCTATGATACGACAAGTGTTACGAACAAGTATCGCCAGTGAAGGCACCGATCAGTTACTATCTCGTGTCAAACAAGCTTTTCCACAATTGAAATTAGATGCAAAGGCGCCTGAAATCAAAGAATCTTACCAATATGGAGATAAAAATACTGGATTCTTTGCACGTATGATTCCAATTTTAATTAGCTTTGTGGTCTTCTTCTTTGTCTTTTTGATTTCTGGTATGGCACTTTTGAAAGAGCGCACAAGTGGAACCTTGGATCGCTTGTTAGCAACCCCAGTGAAACGTTCTGAAATTGTCTATGGCTATATGTTGTCTTACGGTATTATTGCGATTTTTCAAACGGCAGTTGTCGTCTTAGCAGCAATTTGGCTACTAGATGTAGAAGTTGTAGGAAATATTTTAAATGTTATAATAGTTAATGTGGTACTGGCTCTTGTAGCACTAGCTTTTGGAATTCTCTTGTCTACTCTAGCAAAATCAGAATTCCAAATGATGCAATTTATTCCTCTCGTGATTATGCCTCAACTCTTTTTCTCAGGGATTATTCCATTGTCATCCATGGGAGCATGGGCTCCAACTGTGGGGAAATTTTTGCCATTAACCTATTCTGGTGATGCAATAAGCCAGATTATTCTTTACGGACACAATCTTGGTGATATTTTGCCAAATCTTGGTGTTTTAATGATTTTCTTGATCATTTTAACAATTCTCAATATTGTTGGATTGCGTCGTTATCGTAAAGTTTAGAAATCAACATAAATAATGCTAAAAAGGTGTGAAGATTAGATGGATAAGACTGTTTTTGAATCGTTTGAAGATTACTTAGAAGAAGCGAATTACCCTCAAGGAAAGAAAAAAATCATGCAGGCAGCAGTGGATCTCATATCAACTAGGAGTTACCATGGGACCTCAACTCTTCACATAGCTGAGCGTGCTGGACTAAGCCAGGCAACTTTGTTTAAGTATTTTAAGACGAAGGATGATCTACTGACGGCTATTTTACATCCTGTAGTCCCAGGCATTTTCGGTAGTTTTGTTGAGGAACTCTTAGCTTTTGAAACGACAGAAGAGAGGGCTCGTTATCTCGTCCACGATCGTATGAGCTATCTCAAAAAAAATCGTGCTTTGATGAAAATCATTCTGCAGGAGAGTTTTTCAAATAAGAAACTAAAAAATGAACAGATTTTTATCTGGAATGCTATTCAAGATAAACTTCGAGTGCTTCATAAAGAATTGCTAGCAGATCCACGTGTAAATCCAGAGTTAACGATTCCTCAAATGGTTCGTATTTGTGTTGGTCCATTGTTGGCTTACTTCGCTCAACTTTATATCGTTAGCGACAACGGAGAAATAAAGGAAGAGGACCTAGACTTATTAGAAAAACAGATTTTAGGTGGTTTGTGGAAATAAGGGAGTTCTAGAAGAGCTAAGATTTATTTACTTGACTTTCAAACAAGCTAAAAAAGACATGTTCTGCTTATTTCAGATTCATGTCTTTTTTGTTGTTGGATTTTGTATTCTTCATAAGTCCTCAATCGCTTTGCCAAAACAGAAACCGACTTCTCCAGCGGTGCAACGATTTCTCAAGTGTATGGAAGAGGAGATTTCTGGCTTGCTAAAGAGAATTCCTTGACACTCTGTCAGCTTTTGATACAATAGTACAAAATTAGAGGAGGTAGGTTATGATTCAGAAACACGCGATTCCTATTTTAGAGTTTGATGATAATCCTCAGGCGGTTATCATGCCCAATCACGAGGGGCTGGATTTGAAATTGCCAAAGAAGTGTGTCTATGCTTTTTTAGGTGAGGAGATTGACCGTTATGCGAGGGAAGTAGGGGCGGACTGTGTCGGCGAATTTGTTTCTGCCACCAAGACCTATCCAGTTTATGTCATCAATTACAAGGGCGAGGAACTTTGTTTGGCTCAGGCTCCTGTTGGTTCAGCTCCAGCAGCCCAGTTTATGGATTGGTTGATTGGATATGGTGTGGAGCAGATTATTTCCACTGGAACCTGTGGTGTGCTGGCTGATATAGAAGAAAATGCCTTTTTAGTCCCTGTTCGCGCTCTGCGAGATGAAGGAGCTAGTTATCACTATGTGGCGCCTTCTCGTTATATGGAAATTCAGGCAGAGGCTATTGCTGCTATTGAGCGAGTGTTGGAAGCCAGAGGGATTCCCTATGAAGAAGTCATGACCTGGACGACAGACGGTTTTTACCGAGAAACGGCTGAAAAGGTGGCTTATCGCAAGGAAGAAGGCTGTGCTGTTGTGGAGATGGAGTGTTCTGCGCTTGCGGCAGTAGCCCAACTGCGAGGGGTTCTCTGGGGTGAATTGTTGTTCACAGCTGATTCCTTAGCAGACTTGGACCAGTACGATAGTCGTGACTGGGGTTCAGAAGCTTTCGAGAAGGCCTTGGAACTCTGCCTTGAGATTGCCTTTCAGATATAGCTACTCTCCTTCTTTTTATGGTACAATGGATATATGTTATTCAAATTATTTGTGAAAAAAATTGAAAGGGCCTTGGGCGGACTTTCGCCAGCTCGTCGGATTTTTTTAAGTTTCGCTGGAGTTATTTTTATAGGCTCTCTTCTTTTGAGTTTGCCTTTTGTTCAGGCGAGTGGTTCGCAGGCTACTTATTTTGACCATCTTTTTACGACGGTGTCTATGGTCTGTGTAACCGGCCTTTTTACGCAACCAGTAGCTACTACCTATAATGTCTGGGGGCAGTTGATTTGTATGCTCTTGATACAGATTGGTGGCTTAGGTCTCATGACTTTTATCGGGATTTTTTATATCCAAGGCAAGCAAAAGCTTAGTCTGCGTAGTCGTGAAACCATTCAGGAGAGTTTTAGTTATGGGGAAAGTAAGTCTTTGAAGTCTTTTATGCGTTCCATCTTTTTGACGACTTTTCTGGTAGAGGGTTTGGGAGCTTTTCTTCTTAGTTTCCGTTTTATTCCTGAGTTCGGCTGGGGACGAGGTATTTTCACCTCTATCTTTTTAGCCATTTCAGCCTTTTGTAATGCTGGTTTTGATAATTTCGGCAGTAGCAGTTTAGTGGCTTTTCAGACGGATCCCTTAATCAATCTGGTTATTGCTGGCTTGATTATCACAGGTGGTCTTGGCTTTATGGTCTGGTTTGACTTGGCAACCCAGTTTGACAAGAAGAAAAAACGCCGTCTACGTTTCCACACCAAACTAGTTCTTTTCTTGACTGCAGGGATTTTGCTATTTGGGACAGTATCCACACTCTTTACGGAGTGGCACAATCCAGGAACAATTGGCAATCTCAGTGTTCCAGAGAAAGTGCTGGTTAGCTTTTTCCAAACCGTCAGCATGAGAACAGCTGGCTTTGCTTCTATTGATTACACTCAAGCTCGGCCTGTGACCTTGTTTATCTATATCCTACAGATGTTTCTGGGTGGAGCGCCTGGAGGGACGGCTGGGGGGCTCAAGATTACGACTTTCTTTGTCTTGTTGGTCTTTGCGCGTAGTGAATTGCTGGGCTTACCTCATGCTAATGTTGCGCAGAGAACCATTGAGGCTCGAACAGTCCAAAAATCCTTTAGTGTCTTTATTATTTTTTTGATGACCTTCTTGTTGGGCTTGATGTTGTTGGGAATTACGGCAGAAGGAACACCGCGATTTATCTACCTCATGTTTGAGACCATTTCAGCTCTTGCGACAGTTGGGGTAACGGCAAATCTGACGCCAGAATTGGGCAAGCTAGCTCTCAGCATTGTCATGGTGCTCATGTTTATTGGCCGTATCGGTCCCTTGACCTTGCTGGTTAGTCTAGCGGATTACCAGCCTGATAAGAAAGATTTGATTCAGTATATGAAAGCAGATATTAGTATTGGATAAGAAAGGAAGAATGATGTCAGATCGTACGATTGGAATTTTAGGTTTGGGGATTTTCGGGAGTAGTGTCCTGATGGCCCTTGCCAAGCAAGATATGAATATCATTGCCATTGACGACCACGCCGAGCGCATCAATCAATTTGAGCCAGTTTTGGCGCGTGGAGTTGTTGGCGATATCACAGATGAGGAACTCCTCAGAACTGCAGGAATTGATACCTGTGATACGGTTGTAGTGGCAACAGGGGAAAATCTAGAGTCGAGTGTGCTTGCAGTCATGCATTGTAAGAGTCTAGGGGTACCAAGGGTTATTGCCAAGGTCAAAAGCCAGACAGCTAAGAAGGTGCTAGAAAAAATCGGTGCTGACTCGGTGATTTCACCTGAGTATGAAATGGGGCAGTCTCTAGCGCAGACCATTCTCTTTCATAACAATGTTGATGTTTTTCAGCTGGATAAAAATGTGTCTATTGTGGAGATGAAAATTCCAAGTGTTTGGGCAGGCCAAAGCCTGAGCCAGCTGGATCTACGTGGCAAATACAACCTCAATGTCCTAGGATTTCGTGAACAGGAAAATTCACCACTGGATGTCCAGTTTGGTCCCAATGACCTCTTGAAAGCAGATGCCTATATCTTGGCAGTCATTAACAACCAGTATCTAGACGACTTAGCAGAATTAAATTCGTAAGGAGGGGAATCCCCTCTTTTTTTTGATGTTCAAGATAGCAAATAGATACCAGAAACCCTTGTATTCTAGTAAAAGTCCTTCAAAAGCTGGACTTTATGGTAGAATAGAAAGAAGTGACAAGAGAGAGTAATACTCAATGAAAATCAAAGAGCAAACTAGGAAACTAGCCGCAAGCTGCTCAAAACACTGTTTTGGGGTTGCAGATAGGGCTGACGTGGTTTGAAGAGATTTTCGAAGAGTATAAGAAAAAATCAGTCCCCTAAAGGAGTAGATTATGAAGTTATTGTCTATCGCCATTCCTAGCTATAATGCCGCAGCCTATCTTCATTATTGTGTGGAATCGCTAGTGATTGGTGGTGAGCAAGTTGAGATTTTGATTATCAATGACGGGTCTCAGGACCAGACTCAGGAAATCGCTGAGCGTTTAGCCAGCAAGTATCCTAACATCGTTAGAGCCGTTTATCAGGAAAATAAGGGCCATGGCGGTGCTGTCAATCGTGGCTTGGCAGAGGCTTCTGGTCGTTATTTTAAAGTGGTTGATAGTGATGACTGGGTGGATCCCCGTGCTTATCTGAAAATTTTGGAAACCTTGCAGGAACTAGAGAGTGAGGGGCAAGAGGTGGATGCCTTTGTGACCAATTTTGTCTATGAAAAGGAAGGTCAGTCTCGCAAGAAGAGTATGAGTTATGAGTCAGTTTTGCCTGTCCAGCAGATTTTTGGCTGGGACCAGGTCGGAAATTTCTCAAAAGGCCAGTATATCATGATGCATTCGCTGATTTACCGGACAGATTTGTTGCGAGCGAGCCAGTTCCAACTGCCTGCACATACTTTTTATGTCGATAATCTCTTTGTCTTTACACCCCTTCAGCAGGTCAAGACCATGTACTATCTGCCTGTCGATTTCTATCGTTATTTGATTGGGCGTGAGGACCAGTCTGTCAATGAGCAGGTGATGATTAAACGTATCGACCAGCAACTCAAGGTCAATCGACTCTTGGTAGACCAGCTTGATTTGTCCAAAGTAAGCCACCCCAAAATGAGAGAATACCTGCTGAATCATATTGAGATTACGACGGTTATTTCTAGTGCATTGCTTAACCGAGCAGGAACAGCGGAGCATCTGGCTAAAAAACGGGAGCTGTGGACCTATATTCAGCAGGAAAATCCAGAGGTTTTTCAGGCCATTCGTAAGACTATGCTAAGCCGTTTGACCAAACATTCCGTCTTGCCAGCTCGCAAACTGTCCAATGTCGTCTATCAAATCACCAAATCTGTTTATGGATTTAATTAATATAAGTATTTTATAAGAGGGATTTAAGAAAAATTTTAACTTTTTCTTAATCCTTTTTAATTTTAGGAGATTATACTAGAGTCATCAAATAAAGAAAAACTCTAAGGAGAATCCTATGAAATTCAATCCAAATCAAAGATATACTCGTTGGTCTATCCGCCGTCTTAGTGTCGGTGTTGCCTCAGTTGTTGTGGCTAGTGGCTTCTTTATCCTAGTTGGCCAACCAAGTTCTGTACGTGCCGATGTAGTCAATCCGACCCCTGCTCAAGTCGTACCAGACGCTGCTTCAGTGAGTGAAAAGAGCGACTTACCGGCAGAACTTCTTAAAGAAGCAGTCGATACAGCTCTTCCTTCAGAACAGGCAGACTCAGCACCTAAAGCAAGCTTGGATACTACAAGCTCTCCAGAAAAAGCGGATGTGGCTACTAAAGACCAAGTGGTAGCACCCAAAGAAGAAGTACAAGCAAAACCAGAATCTAAGAAAGAAACAGAAGATGCGGTTAAACCTGTGACAAATCCTGCGCCTGCAGTTTCTGGACAAGACCGTGAAGCAAATGAAGCTCAACCAGCAACTACACCAGCTGAAGTGCAAAAAGGCGTGGCTGACAATACCAAAGACACAGTAGATGTTCCAGCTACTTACTTGGACAAGGCCAACTTCCCAGGACCATTTACAGCAGGTGTCAACCAAGTTATTCCATACGAATTCTTCGCTGGTGATGGTATGTTAACTCGTTTGATTTTGAAAGCATCAGACAAGGCTCCATGGTCCGACAATGGTTCAGCTAAAAATCCAGCTCTTCCACCAGTAGAAAAATTGGGCAAAGGCCTCTATTTCTATGAAGTAGATTTGGCAGGAACTCAAGGTAAATCAGACAAAGATTTGCTTGATCTCTTGAAACAAAACGGCACCCAAAGCTATAAAGCTACTATCAAAGTGTACGGAGCTAAAGACGGCAAGGCAGACTTGAGCAATCTCGTAGCCACTAAAGATTTGGATGTCAACTTGAATGGTTTGACTACTCCAGCTGAAGTGCAAAAAGGTGTAGCCGACAATACCAAAGACACAGTAGATGTTCCGGCTAGCTACCTTGATAAAGCCAACTTCCCTGGCCCATTCACAGCCGGTGTCAACCAAGTCATCCCATATGAATTCTTCGCCGGTGACGGTATGTTAACTCGTTTGATCTTGAAAGCCTCAGACAAGGCTCCATGGTCAGACAACGGTTCGGCTAAAAACCCAGCTCTCTCACCAGTAGAGAAATTAGGCAAAGGACTTTATTTCTATGAAGTAGATTTAGCAGGAACTCAAGGTAAATCAGACAAAGATTTGCTTGATCTCTTGAAACAAAATGGCACTCAAAGTTACAAGGCAACTATCAAAGTGTACGGTGCAAAAGATGGCAAGGCCGATTTGAACAATCTCGTAGCGACAAAAGATTTGGATGTCAATTTGAACGGCTTGACTACCCCAGCTGAAGTTCAAAAAGGTGTGGCCGACAATACCAAAGACACAGTAGATGTCCCAGCTTCTTACTTGGACAAAGCCAACTTCCCAGGCCCATTCACAGCCGGTGTCAACCAAGTCATTCCATACGAATTCTTCGCAGGTGACGGCATGTTGACACGCCTTATCTTGAAAGCATCTGACAAGGCCCCATGGTCAGACAATGGCTCAGCTAAAAATCCCGCCCTTCCACCGGTAGAGAAATTGGGCAAAGGCCTCTACTTCTATGAAGTAGACTTGGCAGGTACCCAAGGAAAATCAGACAAAGATTTGTTAGACTTGTTGAAACAAAATGGCACTCAAAGTTACAAGGCAACTATCAAAGTGTACGGTGCGAAAGATGGCAAGGCCGATTTGAGTAATCTTGTAGCGACTAAAGAATTGGATGTCAACTTGAATGGCTTAACCACTCCAGCTGAAGTTCAAAAAGGCGTGGCAGACAATACTAAAGATACAGTGGATGTCCCAGCCACTTACTTGGACAAGGCTAACTTCCCAGGTCCATTCACAGCAGGCGTCAACCAAGTCATCCCATACGAATTCTTCGCTGGTGACGGCATGTTGACACGCCTTATTTTGAAGTCCTCAGACAAGGCTCCATGGTCAGACAATGGCTCAGCTAAAAATCCAGCTCTTCCACCAGTAGAAAAATTGGGCAAAGGCCTTTACTTCTATGAAGTGGATTTGGCTGGCATTCAAGGAAAATCTGATAAAGACCTTCTTGACTTGTTGAAACAAAACGGGACTCAAAGCTATAAAGCTACTATCAAAGTGTACGGTGCGAAAGATGGCAAGGCAGACTTGAGCAACCTTGTAGCGACTAAGGATTTGACAGTGAACTTGAATGGACATCAGTCTCTTACTCCGATGCAATCAGGCTTCGTCCCATCTTATAATGGTTCAGCTATGCCGGCTCCAATGATGAATAGTCATCAAGATGCGTCTAAGATGAACGCTCAAATGCCAAGTGCTCATCAAGATGAGATGAAATCTCAAATGTCAGCTGCTAGTCAGGATAAGATGATGCCTAACAAAGAGCAGGATAAAACCATGAATGCTAGCCAGCCTATGGTAACACCAAGCATGAAACAAGATCAAGCTCCAGCAGCCTCAAGCAAAATGTCTGATGAAGGCAAGATGGCATCTAATAACAAGGTATCAAGTCCAATGATGGCTGATCAAATGAAAGAGCAAAAAGACATGCTTCCATATACTGGTGAAGCTCAAACCTCAATGGCTACTCTTGGATTCTTTGGACTCGCCTTGGCTGGACTGCTAGGTGGCCTCGGTTTGAAAGCTAAAAAAGAGGAAAATGACTAGTCTAACTACAGACTTTCTATCTAGGATTTGAAAAATTCAGATATCGATTAGAATGTTCGTAAAGCGATTAAAATAGTGTTATACTATTGTGGTATAGCACTGTTTTTTTCAAAGGAGAGACAGATGGGAAAGACAATTTTACTCGTTGACGACGAGGTAGAAATCACAGATATTCATCAACGCTATCTGGTTCAGGCAGGGTATCAGGTTTTGGTGGCTCATGATGGAGTAGAGGCCTTGGAAATCTTCAAGCGAAAACCGATTGATTTGATTATTACAGATATCATGATGCCTCGGATGGATGGTTATGATTTGATTAGCGAAGTTCAGTATCAGTCTCCAGATCAGCCTTTTCTCTTTATCACGGCTAAGACTAGCGAGCAGGACAAGATTTATGGCCTGAGCTTAGGGGCAGATGACTTTATTGCCAAGCCCTTTAGCCCTCGTGAGCTGGTTTTGCGTGTCCACAATATCTTGCGTCGCCTTCATCGTGGAGGTGAGACAGAGGTCGTCAGTCTCGGGGATTTACGGATGAATCACGGTAGCCATGAGGTCCAAGTTGGAGATGTGGCGCTTGATTTGACAGTCAAATCCTTCGAACTTCTATGGCTTTTAGCCAGCAATCCAGAGCGGGTTTTCTCTAAGACAGACCTCTATGAAAAGGTCTGGCAAGAAGATTATGTGGATGATACCAATACCTTGAATGTTCATATCCATGCTCTTCGACAGGAGTTGGCTAAACATGCCAGTGCAGAAACGCCTACTATCAAAACTGTCTGGGGCTTGGGCTACAAAATTGAGAAAGCACGAGGTAGTCAATGAAATTAAAAAGTTATATTTTAGTGGGGTATATCATTTCAACACTCCTAACGATTATCGTGGTTTTTTGGGCCATCCAGCGCATGTTAATTGAGCAAAGAGAAATTTATTTCCTGATTGGCATGACTTTAATCGCAAGTTTTGTCGGTGCTGGGATTAGTCTCTTTCTCCTATCGCCTGTCTTTACATCATTGGCCAAACTTAAGGAACATGCCAAGCGAGTAGCGGACAAGGACTTCCCTGCAAATCTGGAGGTTCAAGGGCCTGCAGAATTTCAGCAGTTAGGGCAAGCTTTCAATGAGATGTCCCATGATTTGCAGGCGACCTTTGATTCATTAGAAGAAAGCGAACGAGAAAAGGGATTGATGATTGCTCAGCTATCGCATGATATCAAGACTCCCATCACTTCGATTCAAGCGACGGTAGAAGGGATTTTGGATGGGGTTATCAAGGAAGGAGAACAGGACCATTATCTAGCAACCATTGGACGTCAGACAGAAAGACTCAATAAACTGGTTGAGGAATTGAATTTTTTGACCCTAAATACAACTAGAAAACAGGCAGAGACGACTAGTAAGGACAGCATTTTTCTGGATCAACTCTTGATTGAGTGTATGAGTGAATTTCAGTTCTTGATTGAGCAGGAGGAGCGAGATGTCCACTTGCAGGTGATCCCAGAGTCTGCCCGGATCGAGGGAGATTATGCCAAGCTTTCTCGCATCTTGGTGAATCTGGTCAATAACGCTTTTAAATACTCTGCTCCAGGAACCAAGTTGGAAGTGGTAGCTAAGCTGGAAAATAACCAGCTTTCAATCAGTGTGACCGATGAAGGGCAGGGCATTGCCCCAGAGGACTTGGAGAATATTTTCAAACGCCTTTATCGTGTCGAAACTTCACGTAACATGAAAACAGGTGGTCATGGCTTAGGCCTTGCAATTGCGCGTGAATTGGCCCATCAATTGGGTGGAGAAATCACAGTCAGCAGCCAGTACGGCCTCGGAAGCACCTTTACCCTCCTTCTCAACGCTAAATTCCCAAAGTAAATTCCACCGCTAGTAGAAGTGGAAGTTAGTCTGATAAAAATCGTAAAAACCAGTGGAAATCCGTGTCAGGGTAAGTTCCACTGGTTTTACTCATGCTTGATTTCATCGC